>CAMCUQ010000056.1 GCA_945878775.1 Chthonomonas calidirosea | reverse complement strand
CAATTTGTTTGAGGAGTAGGGCTATCATCTCCTGTTGTTGTGTGACAAGGAGGAGGAGTTCTTCTTTGCTGAGGGAAGTCATGTCTGCCATAATAGACTTATACGAGACCTACTTTCTCAAAGATTCCCACAACTGTGAACTATTACGTCACTTGACGCTGAATACACAATCATTATATAATAGATATAGCCCTTTTGTCAAAGCGTTTACGCGAAATAGTCGCTACAGGTACATAAAATTGGATTCCAACACTGCCCCCCTATCTTTACCCACATCGCCCCGCACGCCAAAAACAACACAACAAGCCCGTCAGCGCGATATAAAACTCGCTCTTGCTAGCGGACTAGGCTATATCGCTTTCTACAAAGTTGCGGCACTTATTCCCAACAACAGTATGCTCGTGACGGCGTTTACAACGCTCTTTGCCATGTGCCTGCTCCTCCTCTTCACAGTAACTTTTGTGCGGAGTCTGAAAAACGCCACCAAAGCACTGCTTACAGGAATGCTTTTTGGCTGCTTGTTAGGACTCCTAAAGAGTCGCATGGCAATAGGATTCAATGCCCTCTTACCAGGCTTGGATGGTGTGGTAATGGTGGGGCTAGCAGGCTCCTTTGGAAGGATACTCTCCACTCTTTTTCGAGAGATGAAGATGCTATTGCCTGCGGCAGTCGTCTTGGCAATGGTCGATCTCTACGTTGTCTTTGGGGGTGGTTTGGTAACACAGGCACAAAGTGGAAAGTCCCCCACGGCAGCAAAAGCGATGAAGGCGCTCACTGTAGAGCTTCCTGTGACGCAGGTCAAGCCCGGTGCCGCGCCAATTCCTCTCGCCATTGGGTTTGCCGATTTCCTCTTTATTGCGGTCTTTTTCTCTTGCTTTTTGCGCTTTGGGGTTCCATCCCGTCGAACATTTGTTATCCTCACCGCCTTCCTTGTTTTTTATATGCTCGTCGTCTTTGTGTTTGGAATACCTCTCCCTGCACTGGTTCCAATGGCAGTGGTGTTTATTGGTACAAACTGGCGGTACTTCGAATACGACAGAAGCGAAAAATATGCCCTGCTCTATGCAGGGCTAATCGTAGCAGTACTATTCAGTTATCTGCTTTGGAAGTCGAATAGACCTACAGACCAGAACGCTTTGCCTCGTCCCACAGCGAATCCATCTCTTCCAACCCCATCTCCGTGAGGTTCTTCTCTTGCTCTTTGGCGCGGCGTTCGATATAGCGAAACCGGTTTGAGAACCTACCTAGCATGACACGCAGTGCCTCTTCGGGATCGATCTTCTGCCACCGTGCGATTTGTACAATGGTAAACAGGAGATCGCCTAGCTCGGAGAGGATCGCGTCTCGGTTTGGCTCTGCCCTATCCAATTCTGCCCGCAGTTCACGCCCCTCCTCCTGAAACTTTTCCCACACGTCGGAAAATTGATTCCACTCAAAGCCAACCTTTACAACGCGCTTGCTCATCTCCATTGCTTGCATAAGTGCGGGAAGCCCCTTGGGTATGCCGTCAAGCACAGAATCACGCCGAGTACGCGCCTCCCCCGACTTTTCTGCCCGTTTTATCTGCTCCCAATTTCGTAGCACCTCGTCACTGTCGGCAACATTCACGGTTCCAAAGACGTGCGGATGCCGACGTACAAGCTTCTGACATATCTGTCCGATAACGTCATCGATGTCAAAAATGCCCTCTTCACGTGCCAATTGAGCGTGAAAGACCACCTGCAAAAGCGCATCTCCCAACTCCTCACACAGCAGATCAGGGTCGTCTGCATCTATCGCCTCAATTACCTCATACGTCTCCTCAATAAAATACTTCCGCAAAGAGGCGTGGCTCTGTTCCCTATCCCAGGGGCAACCATCGGGAGCGCGAAGTCGCGCCATAATCCCCACTAAAGCACCGAAATCGGGGCGACGTAGTTCTGGAGGCAGTGGCGGTACATAGATAGAGGTGAGATGATCTACCTCCGCTCTGTCTAATCGATGTAACGGAAGACGTCGAATACTCTCTTGCCCTGCAACCCCCGCCTGCGCGATTACCAACACCTCCCAATCATCGGGATAGTGACGCATGAGGCACAGTTTCACATGAGACGCCGTAACCGCATCGTACACTTGAAGCAAAAGCAACCCGTTCGCGACATTTATTCCACCTGATAGTGTGGAGCCGTCGGGTCCAATAGCATCAAAATCACGCAAGGTAAGCGCGTCCCGAACGTCTACCCCCTCCCCCAAGCTAAATCGCCCCGAAGTCAGAGTCGCCTCAATAAAACTGCTGGAGGCGATGATACGTATAGGTATAGCCTCGTTCTCAGCCATACACAATATCTGTTCTGAAGCACTCTCGCCAAGAAGTGGGTGTCCTGGAACAGCGTAGAAGACGGCAATACCCCTCCTCGCCTCATTCAGCACACGTTCGGCAATTGTGGAGTAGACCTGCTCAAATGAAGGCAAAGACTCATACAAAGAGTCGAGGGCTTCAAAATTGAAGCCCTCGACTTGTAATAAATCGACCACCGGATGCCGTGCAGTGCGTAGCAGAAGCACCCCTTCACCCTTTTGGTGGAGAGCAGAACCTTCACGCAAGGCGCGTTCTGCGCCACGCGAGAGAGTATCCGCATCTCCCGCCCCCAAACCGATAAAGGTGATCAATTCTGCACGACCTCTCTGTTATCGACCTGCCCCTGCGGGAGGTGCAGAACCACCGTTTAAGGTTCCTCCTGGAGCCGTTGCCTGGAACGATTCTGCCATAGTGCGAACAAAGGTGTCTTTCACAGTCTTCAAGCGATCCACCTTGATGTCGAGCTTATTGCTGTCTAGGAGTCCCTTGGTGTATTTTGCCATCTCCTGATCCTTGTGTGTTCGCCAATCAGGATGTGTACTCTCCATGAGTCGCAAGCGCAACCCGGGAGCTGCCTCCTGTAGGGTAAGCGTAAGGTCTGGCTCTTTTTTCACCAACTGCCCAACAATAAAGATATTCTGCGTCACTGTTGGGTTACCCTGTGTGGGACTGGAGACAATGACAGGCGCAGGTGTAAACTGTCCATCGGAGAGTTTGGCGAGTGCTGTCTCTAAGGCGGGAAGTTGTCGGCTCACAAATTCTTTGGGCAAGAAAAGTTCTCTGCCCGCTGTCTCAATAAGCTGTGGGTCTGAAGACAGGGCGCGCGCAACCCGACGAAAATCTCCTGTCTTCTGGAGCTGTTCCAACGCCTGCTTGGCTGCTGCCTCGTTTGGAAGTTGCAACATCCGTACAATGTAGACAGCCGCCCGCTTCACAGGGTTATTGGTCTGTCCGCTGGAAGAGGCAGGATTTGGTATAGTCGGCGCCTGATCCTTGTACTTGTTGTACTCCTCTAGCACCTTTTTATCGTCTATCTTGGCACCCTCGGTTCCAATGCCAAACTCACACAAAGAGTATCGGAATGAGCGCAGAAGGTCTTCCCGAGTCAGTTGTCCCTTATCGATTGCCACCTGATACTTCGCATCCAACTTCACTTGGTAATCGGTGAGTGCCTTTACCTCATCTTCTGTAGGGGCACCATTCTTGGTTTTAGCAAGCTGATTCGTCATGATCTCTCGAAGCATGCTGACCATGGTTGCGGTTCCCGAATCCATGCCTGCCGGGATACTCTCCCCCGGAATGCGAGAAGCGCGATCTAGAAAATCGGTTTCCGTGATCGTAGCATCCCCCACTGTGGCAACAAGCTTTTCACTATGACACCCTGCCAAAGCAATAAACAGTAGCCCTACAGGGATAACGACCTTTTTTGTTCTACGCACATTTGAGATTATAAAACTCAATGTGTTGTTCTCCTTCGCCATGAATAACCTACCAAAGGGCTTACGAAACCCGTCCACGCAGACGTAGCATCAGTTCCAATTCCCCTTCCGAAAGCCCAGTCTCCCGCGCAATGTCCGCGAGAGATTCACCGATCTATGCCAGCGCGTAGGCACGCTGATAGAGGGTTTCTCGATCCTCTTCCATCACATTCTCAACATCTTGTAACTCTGTAAAAGGCGAAGCAACGTCTCGATCTATAGAAGCCACATCCTGACTACGTGCTTCATAAACTAGCAACTCAGCCGTGTTCGCCGTGATAGCTTCCTGTGGCTTCTGCTCGCTTGACGCCAGCACCTCTTGGACTTCCACCTCAGAGAGGCGTCCCTCCAGTGTCCCCAGAAGAAATCGTGCCTCAGCACACCTCACCTCCAGACGCGCAGTGGTATCTTGAGATGCATCCTCAATGGCGGTAAGCAACTCTTTTACCGTCCGTTGGAGGTTGTGTACCTCCAAAAGCATGGGAGCCTCCGCAATGCGGGCATTCAAATCACGCTTTGAATTCTGATACAGATTCCACATCCAGACGGCAAGTGCGATCTGCACAACGAATATGATTGCGACAATCGCAGTCTCCAAATCGGTTATCTCCTCTCCGTCGGTTTAAGATACGCGTATTCGGGCAGAAAAAGGTTCCTTCGAGTGTACCCACTGGACTCATTTTCGTCAAGAGAGAGAGCAAGAGTTCAGTTACGGAAGTATTATTTATATCATCTCAGGCAAGGAACTCTGTTGAGCCTGTGCTAGCATCTTGTGACATGCCTCTAAGCACTCCTTACACCGCGCAAGCGCATTGGGCTTATCTCTCCACAAAGAACCTCACGATCCATTCATATGCCGCCGAACGACACATTAGACCAAAGTAACACATGACATACCCGAACGGGAATGCAAGTATTACAAGGCATAAACTTTCATGCATGCCTTCAAAACCCGTTACACCAGAAAACACGCACAAGAAACTACCAAGCCCCAAAACCAGCCCAAGAAGCCCCTTCAAAAAATATATACCCAGTCGTTCTTCGTCACGAAAATAGTCTGGAGAATTGTAGTCTGGGAATTGGTGCTCAAACTGACCTCTAGCCAATCCATACCCAATAGTGCAAGCGCAAAGCCCGATGATACATAGAATGGCATTGAGCAAGAGAGATACCTCCCCCGTGACAAATCATCGCGACAATACCTCGCAAGCACCCCCACCTAGCTTGAGAGAAGGGCTTGATGGGGAAGTGGTTTCGTTGGGGCACTAACCTTCACCTTAACTGACCACGAATGGTGTATTCAGGCGAAGCCTCGTGTTTTGTCTAATACCAAGTGGAACCACTTTCAAACCCCGCATAACCTGCTCCCTTTCTCCTCTGTTACGAGGGACAGGAGAGCACAAGCAGGGGAATAAGCCTTTTGTCGATCACCAAATAATACCTGAACAGACTAATTGGTTTTCTGGGACAGATAGACAAAACGGGAGAGCCGCCGCTCAAGGGTCAATTTATGGACGGTCGCAAGAAATCTCTGAAGCCCAGCAAACGTCTCTTCACCTTCGAGCAAAATTAACTCTGAAGAACGGCTTTGCCGAGCGTTACACCAACGCCTAGATGCCAAAGCCTCGTTTTCCGTAACCTCTTCCACCAACATCAATCTGAAGCCCGCCGCCTCGATCAAGCGTTCATTTACGCCTATTGCCCCAAACTCGAAATAGCCCGTAGAGCTTCGCGTTGCAAACTCTTCGTTCGAGACCAAGCCCGTGACGACTACAGGATCGGTATACAGTAATCGACCACCGGGACGCAGAACACGTAGCCAATCGGAAAACAGCCTACCTCGATCTGGCAAGTGACATATCACATCCATACAGACAATGGCATCAAATGTCCCCTCAGCAAACGGCAAAGGCTGGACAACATCACAATGCTGTAGTTCAACTTTGTCTTGTTGTCCAGCCTCTTGTACCAATGCCTGACCGTTACGAATGCCCGCCTTGTTGATGTCTACACCTGTGACCCTACAACCCACCCCACGAGAGAGGAACAACGCGGGTCCCCCAGAGCCACAACCTATGTCCAAGACGTGATCCGTTGGCTGCAAACCCAGCAGAGAGAAGAAACGCCGATACTCGTCAGAAGTCACCCAGCTACTCTGCCCAAAATCGTCCCCGTAGGTCTCACGCCGAACTTGTGCCAAGAGTTCAGTAGCAAAATTACCATAAGCGGTATTATATAGGTCTACTGAACGACTCTCTGGTACAACTGCCTCGCCCTTGCTCTCTGCCAAGTTCTTGTTCCTTCCATTGCAAACAGGATGGTCCGTGCCACTTGTGAACTAAACTACGGCTTCCGATACTCCGCAGTAACGACGGACGAAAAACCACCCCGCACGTTGAACTCCCCCTTCACCTGTATAAACCGAGGAGAACATTTCAAAACAAGATCGTCCAAAATGCGATTGGTGACCGCCTCATAGAAGATTCCCTGTTGACGATAGGCAACGAAATAGAGTTTCAGCCCTTTAAGTTCGAGGCAAATCTCGTCGGGAACATAGTCAATCGTGATCGTCGCAAAATCGGGTTGCCCCGTCTTCGGACAAACAGACGTAAACTCTGGACAGGTATGTATCACACGGTAATCCCGCTCTGGATTCGGGTTTGGAAAAGTCTCAAGAAGCGCAAGCTGCTCCTGAGAAGAGATATTCTGAGCCATGCTAACCTTTCATGCGTTGACCGCTACGTCCATGCAACCTATACGTTGCGATCCGAATATTTGATGCTATTATACCCCGTTCCCACATATTACAAACCTCTCTTCCCAATCCATAGAGAAGCCGTCAGTAGGCAAAAAAATGCCCTTCTCCCCAATGAGGAGAGAAGGGCAATAGGAGTCAACCAAACTACTTCCGCACAAGTATCCGAGTTGGAGCAACCGTCGCCACCTTCTCAGGGTTATAGTAGGGATATGCCTTTGAGAGTGGTGTTTGGGCGCGAAGAGGATACTTTGCCCGAATCTGGAACTGATACTGTATCTCCTGCCCCGGCTTCAGTTCGGTGAGGTACAAAATAATCTGACGCGCCGCGATAGTGAATTTGCTCAGTCGCTTATCCTCCACTGCCCCTTGAAGCTTGTCTGGCACGACCGTAAAGCCGGGCGGAACCCCAATATCGATCAAGGGCATCTCCGCAATTTTATCGGTTCGATTCCGAACGGTAACGGTGACCAACGCCGTTTCATCTTGCGCGAGAGTCGTCCTATCATAATCGACCTTTAGGGCAATCGGCTCCATGGCAGGAGGTGGAGGCGCAATCTGCTTCCAGTCCAGAAAGTACCGTCCCACAATCTGATAGTTCATGCCACCTTCGCCCTCATATTGCAGTTGGATCGCGTTCGACCCCTTCTGAACAAACTCGGAGAGGTTCACTTGGCGCATCACATCGCTATCGTCGGGTGTAATCGTGAACGTTGCCGCCTTCTTGCCGTTCGCGAGAATGGTGACACTACTCTTACCCCCTCCCACCGAATTGCGTCCTGCAAAGAGTAGCGCCTTCATCGACCAGACTGTCCCTTGTGTCGTCGTCCACGTCCCAAAGCTATCCTTGCTCTGAATAATATAGGTGAGAACCTTGTTGACAATGCCCCCATTGCGTCCATATTGAGCAAGCGCATAGGCAGCCATTCCTGTGGTCTCTAAGTCGGCTCCATGCACCTCTGCCCCCGTAAACGACTTGTTATCAACCTCCCAATAGGCGACCTTGTCCGTCTGCTTTGCCATATCAACGAGGCTTTTTGCCACCTCTTGAGTTTGTGCTCCGTTCTTGTCCACATTCACGAAGAGGTTTAAGAGAACAGCAAGCGTATAGGCGTCTTTCGCTTCAGAGAGATGAGTACGAACATAGTTCAACCCTTTCTGAAGCTCCGCCCCCTGATACCCGCTCTCCGCCAATGACCATGCGATGTAGGCAGTGGTTCGGAGTGCGCCCGTTTGGCGATTGATGATCCCCTCCGCGATACCAGAGTTGTTCTCTAGCCAGCTCCCATCCGCGTTCTGCTTACTGGCGAGCCACGCCTGAGTTCTCTGAATGACAGCAGGATCAACCTCATGCACCCGCGCCATATCCTTGAACTCTAGCAAGCCGTAGGCAGTCAATACTTGGTGGGCAGGTGCATCTCCAAACCAGGAGAACCCACCGCCTGCAACCTCGAAAGTCACCAATCGCTGATACCCCACGTTGATGTACTGCTCTGCCCGCATCAGCAGTTCGGGATTGACCTTCTTGTTCTGCTTCAAGTAGTCCAGCACAAGCACATTCGGATAGGCACTCGAACTGGTCTGCTCAAAACATCCGCCCGGCATTCGCAGTATTCCGTCCAGCCCCTCCACCACTTGGCTGAAGCTTCCGGGGTAGAGTTTCACGAAGATAGTGCTTGCGCCCTCAACTGCGTTCTGTGGAATCTCTATCTGTTGGGTGACCTTGCCATCCAACCTATCGTTGATCGTCGGGCGGAACTCTTTGCCATCGGGTTGAACATCGATCAGCCTTCGCACCGCGTCCGAGAGTTTGCTTCCCCGTGCCGTAACCATCAGGTTATGCTTCCCAATGGCATTGACGGTAATGGGGTAGTAGATCACCTTCACCTCATTCGCGTTTAGTTGCAGGCTCTGTTGCTCTGCCCCTTCCAGAGTGAACCACGGCTCCCGCTTCAGATCGAGGCGAACCGTCTGCGCTTGTGGCAGGTAGTTGTAGACGGCGACAGGAATCTCCACACGGTCATTTTGAGTAAGAGCGATGGGCAGATCAATATCTACAAAAAAGTCTTGGAACACTTTGATAGACTCGGTGGTGCTCCCCAACTGACCGTCCATACTGTTCGCCATAATGCTCGTGCGCCACGTGGTGATCGAGTCGGCAATAGGAACCCGCAATTCCGCCTCGCCCTGCTCATTTGTCAAAAGGAGCGGGTTCCAGAGCATCGTCTCCGGGAAGTACTCTCGCACTCGAACCGCCGGCTCAGGAGCAGAGACCACACTCGCTACCTTATCAACCTGAGCAGGTTGAGGCGCAGCAAATAATCTCAAGTTGTCTCTTCGCAATTGTATGCCTTCCGCTCTATCCTCAAACATAGCTGCTTTGTTATCCACTCCAAAGCGGTCTCCTCCACCTCCCATACCTCCTGCAAAGCCACCTTTCTGCATACCTCCGCCCCTAGTACCGTTAAACACACCACGTTGGTATGCTCGGTACCGATTGATGTCGATAATATCATCTACGGTTCCCCAGCGGTGGTCGGGTCCTGCGCTACTGATCGTGAAATAGCCTTCGTAGTTTTTTGCGCCCTGTAGTTCAACGCGGTACGGCGTTCCCCAAGGATCGGTGAGCGTGCCACGCGTAATATAGCCCTGCTTCACAAGTGTTTCAAGCCCATCGGCAACCGTCAAGGCAGAGCGGGTGTCATTACGATACCTGCGTGTGGCATCGTACATCTTCAAGTAGTCTCTTTCAATAAGCGGCGTCGCCTTCTGAAGCATTCGGCTCCACTTCTCTTTGTAGGTATTAAACCGAAAATCGAAGTTCGACTTCGCTTCAGCAGAGGCAAGTACCACCGTCGCGGCGCGTTGCCTAGACACCTCTGGCATACTTCTCAACTGGTTCGGTTGCTCCAAAAGTCCCGTTGGACGCAAACCGTGTATCTCATATTTTGGCTCCATGAACTCTTTTTCGAGCAAGAAGTAGATTCTCTCAAGCCCCGGTTGCAATTCCGAAAGCGCAAAGACGCTCTCGTCCACAATCGCAATACCCATTGCGGCAAGCACAGGTTGATTCTTACTGTCCGTCACTCGAAAATGGAGTAGTGCCTCCCCGCCCGGACGATACTCGTTCTTGTCTGCTTTCACCGAGATTTTCAGATCATCGGCGGGGGAGGCAATCACCACGCGAGAATCCCGAATGATATTCTCGTCCGGCAAAATCTTGTAGGCATGAATCTCTAGTGTTCCCACCATATCATTTGTGACTGGTAGTTTGAACGAGGTACTGCCCCCCTCCATCGGTTGCGCGTGTGTCAGAAGCGTTTGCCTGTTACGAATCACATCCAGATAGAGCGTTCCTCCCTTTTGAGAAGAGAGTACAGAAAGAGTTATCGCGTCCCCCACCTTTGTGAGAGGCTTATCCACACGCAGGATAATCCCCGGCACATTCGATTGAGAGGCTAGGTTCACCTCTGCATTTGCCGTGCGCCCTGTGGCATCTTGCGCCTGCACTTTGATCTGGATCGGCTTATCATTGGGCATAAACGCGTATGTTGCGATTCCAAGCGCGTCAGTCTTGAGGGTCGTTTTCTTACCTGCGTTATGGCTGTTTGTGATAGTCAGAGTCGCATCTTTGAGGCTCGTCCCATCCGGGGTTCCCGTCGCGATATAGAGACGGTTCTCAACTCCCGCCACCACAATCTTGTTCTCAGGTACAAGCGTGATCTGCATTGGTTCCTTCACCACAGGGATCGAAAGGCGTCCCTCTTGCCGATGATCGGCACTATCCTTCAAAGCCGCCTCAAAGGAGACCGTCGCCTTGCCCTGCTCGAAAGGTTGTCCGACAAAGAACTTGGGAAGCGTATACTCAAACTTATACTCCCCCTCTCCGCTCGTTACCCCTTTCAGGTCTTGCAGGTTCGTCACGCCAATATCAAGCGTCTTGATACTCAGGCTCACCTCGGCTTTAGAAACAGGCTTGCCAAAGAAATACTTGGCGGTCAGCGTTCCTTTTACCAGTTCACCCGGCAGATAATAGGGCTTCTCTGTCTTCAACGTGACGCGGTATTTTGGAAGCACATACCGATCCACGCGAATCTTCTTCTCCACTTGCGCTTGCGAAAGGAGGGCGCGAAGCGTGAAGGTTCCCATATTCACCTCATCTGCAAGCTGAAAATCGACGGAGCCGATCCCGAACTTCGAGAGAGTGTCTCGCTTCTTAAAAACCTTGTTGCCCTTTGCATCCTCGATCTCGAAGGTGATCGGCAGGTTCCCAATTGTTTTCCGCGTCGCCATATCCATCGCCAACGCACGAACGTGCATCACTTGCCCCGGCTGATAGAGAGGCTTGTCGGCGGTCAGCATAATCTGCGTAGACTCTTCTATCTGAATATTCTGCTTCACGGCATCTTTGCCCAAAGGAGAGTTCACAATTACATCGAGTTGGTATGCCCCCGGAGCTTCGGAAGGAACCCTAAAGGAGGCATCTAGCGTCCCTAATCGGGTGGTATCCCCCCGAAAAACCACAATCGGAGAGAGCCGCTCTTTGGACTGTCGGATGGGGAGCAATGAAATCTGTACATTTGCCTTCGTGGGCTTGTTGGCTTCATGATCCCACACAATGACGCGAAGAGCAGCACTGCTACCTCGCACCCAGCGGTTCTGCCCCAAGACCTGTGTCTCCAAAGGCGAAAGCTTCAAATCTTCGTTTTTTCGCAGTTGCGTCTGAGCCGAGACACCGAGTCCGAGTGTCAATAGCACAACCGCAATAAATGGCATTCGCATGGCGGATTGCCTCCTTATAGAAAATGGAACCGAGAGTTCCACAAATCGAGTCGTATTTCTGCCCCTTTTGACGTATAGAGTACTATAAACGTTACCGCTACAACGGGTATATTTTAACAAGAACCTCTATTCAGACTACTTTGTTCCAGTAAAGAGGTCCTCTGCCCCAATCTCAGTACAGCCTTGTACCTACGATACACTGGGGTCTCAAGTAGTTACGGAAGGATATGTACCATGGGGAATCTGCCCTCTTTAGAGGAGGCGGTCGAGTTTGCTGAGAATCCAGAGCCACGCTGTCCGTGTGTTCTTCTCTTGGACACCTCTGGCTCTATGCAAGGAGACGCCATTGAGGCACTCAATGCGGGGCTACAACAGTTTCAGCAGAATTTGCGCCTCGATTCACTGGCGTCCCGGCGGGTCGAAGTCGCCATTGTCACCTTTAACACAGAAGTGACTGTAGCGCACGACTTCGTCACTGCCGATCTTTTTGAGCCACCACTCTTGATCGCGCAAGGAATGACCCACATAGGAGCGGGCATCCATAAGGCACTCGATCTGCTACAGGCACGGAAAACACAGTATCGCACCAACGGAATCTCCTACTACCGTCCGTGGGTCTTTCTGATAACAGATGGAACCCCACAAGGTGAATCGGACGATATTCTACAGCTTGCAAGCCATAGGATAGCGGAGGATGAGCGACTGAAACGAGTCGCGTTCTTCGCCGTTGGAGTAGAGAACGCAGATATGGGGCGGCTTGCCCAATTCGCAGTTCGAACTCCCGTCAAACTGATAGGCTTGAACTTCGTTGAGATGTTTGTTTGGCTCTCTGCCAGTATGCAACGGGTCTCACAGTCTCAAGTTGATGAGCAGGTAGCATTGCCTCCACCAGGTTGGGGAACGGTATGATTCGGCTTGCTGGAGCCACAGTACAGGGTCTCTGCCATGAGAGGCTAGGCTTGCCTTGCCAAGACGCGCACTATTGCCGAATACTTGATAGTGAGATTGTGCTTCTTGCCGTCGCAGATGGAGCAGGCTCTGCCTCACATTCTCAGATAGGTTCCGCAACAGCAATTCAGACGATTGAGTCCCTCTTCTGTAGCCAAACACTTCCCGCCTTTGAAGATGCCGATGCATGGAAGGGACTCTTCTGGCAGGCAATGCAATGGGTGAGAAATGCTCTTGAAGGACAGGCTACACAACTCGGTATCGAGGCTAGAGAATTCGCGACAACCCTACTGCTCGCACTCTCCTTTCCCTGTGGCATTCTCGTTTCTCAGGTCGGAGATGGCGCGGTCGTGTTACGTGATAAGCAAGGTGATCTCCACACGCTTGCCACCCCCCGCACGGGAGAATATTATAACGAAACGCAGTTCGTCACCAGCATTGAATCGATTGACGAGGTCGGCTTTCATACCTTCACAGGACAGATAACCCATATTGCCCTCTTCACCGATGGGCTAGAGTCCGTTGCTTTACAAATGCCCGATGCGATAGCGCACCCCCCTTTCTTCACCCCGCTCTTCCAGTTTGTCGCCCATGTAGAATCGCCAATGGAGGCACAAAACCAACTAGAGCAATTTCTCCGCTCCCCGCGACTTAGAGAGCGTGCCGACGACGATCTCACCCTTGTACTCATGGCAAGAGGAAATTAGTTTATGCGCCTCCAACGGCTTTCTAATGCCCAAAACATCCTCTTAGAAATGCACACTCCATTGGGCGCAGGAGGAGAGGCGAAAGTCTATGCCATACGAGGCGATACGAATCACGTTGTGAAGATATATCACGAGTTGCCACCCGATCAGGTTCTCAAACTCCGCACAATGATCGCGAATCCGCCAGAAGACCCTACACTCGCCTCTGGTCACCTCTCCATCGCTTTCCCGATAGACCTCGTTGCCCTCGCCAGCAAGCCGGATCAAGTTATTGGGTTTCTTATGCAACGCGCCACTGGAACCGCTCCGCTATTTCATTTTTACAACCCCTCCACACGCCGTCAAGACTATCCGCTTGTCAACTCGCTCTACCTCCATCGCATGGGGCGCAATCTCTCAGGCGCGCTCCGCGCTCTACACTCAAGTGGCTATGTGATTGGTGACGTGAATGAATCCAACATACTGGCAACAGAAACCGCACTGATCACGCTTGTCGATACCGACTCTTTCCAAGTCCGTGACCCACAAGCAAGCAAGGTGTACCGTTGCCGTGTTGGGAGGCGTGAGTTCACCCCGCCAGAACTACAGGGGCGCGTTTTCCAAGAGGCGGATAGACTCCCGGAACACGATCTCTTTGGGTTGGCGGTACTCCTTTTTCAATTGCTGATGGAGGGGACGCACCCCTTTGCAGGAGTCTATCAAGGCACAGACGATCCTCCCCCCTACGAAACGCGTATCCAGCAGGGCTTCTTCCCTTCTGGCACACGTCGGGGTCCCTATCGTCCCATGCCCGCAGCCCCTCCCTTTGAAATACTGCACCCTACCCTACAAAGGCTTTTCTTGGAGTGTTTTGAGGAGGGCTTCACACGCCCCTCAGCACGCCCGACCGCACTCCAGTGGCAAAATGCCCTCACCCTAGCGGAGGAGAGCCTCAAAACCTGTGCAGTGAACCCACAACATCGCTACGGTGCTCACCTTAGTAGTTGTCCATGGTGTGAAAGAACCCGTCTGCTTGGCGGACGCGATCCCTTTCCTTCGGTGTCACAAGTGCGACAAGGCAAGCACTATGCTCAAATCAAACGAAAACCGACTCCTGTTAAAGATACTCCTCACGTACAAGCCCCAGTCTATGGTGCGTATTCCTCGCCAATAGCTCCTACACCCCATTTCCCAACTGCCCTCGTCTCTTTCACGCGGAACCGTTGGGCAATCGCGACTATGTTTGTGGGTATCTTCTCCATGCTTCCCGTCTACCGTGTCCTCTTGGGAGTGGCAAGCATCCCCTGCGGGCTAATGGCGTGGAGAGTTGCGCGGAAAATGCGAGGAGATGGACGTGGATTAGCCACCGGGGGGGTTGTGTTGGGCTTGACGATGTGCCTGCTGGCATGGGCAATAAAGCTTCCACGCGGAACCCTCTTTGAGATGGGCAAGGGAATCAGTGCGCTCGCCTTCACACCGAATGGGAAAACGCTCGCCACGGCTACCCGCAAATCGGAAGACAACAGCGAACGGGGTGGAACCGTCAACCTCTGGGATGTGGATTCAGAAGAATCAAGCGGAACTCTTGGAGAGACCTTTCGAGGTGATGTCAGCGGAATCGTCTTCTCACCAAATGCCTCTTATATCGCGACAACAAGTAGTGGCGCACTCGAAACGGGTCATCTCACCCTACTCAATAGCAAAGGGGCACCTCTATGGCGCAAGGAGGCGCACCGTAATGTTGCAAATGCCGTTGCCTTCTCACCCGATTCGAAATTTGTGGCGTCGGGCGGAAGTAGGGAGTTTGCCCGTACCCGTGAGGTTTTCTCCGAAGTAAAACTCTGGTCTGTTCCCGCAGGAATCCTACAAGAGACGTGGGAGGGGGCAGGTTGCGTCTTTGCCCTTGCCTTCTCCCCAGATGGCAAACTGCTTGCCGTAGGGTGTGGTGCGGCGGGAGGGGGTGCCGTGTTTCGCAGTGGAGAACGTGGGCGCATCGATGTCTACGACACTCAAACCCGCAAACGGCTATGGACGCAGGGCGCACATAGTACCGCCGTCCTTGCCGTCGCCTTTTTGCCCAAAAGCGATGAGATAGCCACCGTTGGAAATGGGAATGCGATCTCCTTTTGGGACGCCAAAACAGGCGTACTTCGCAAGTCGTTCACTCAAGAGAGTCCTAAAAACTCGGCTGTCCTCTATCTCCCAGATGGCAACACACTTATCACTTCAGGTGAGGATCGCAAGGTCAGTTTTTGGAACCTCCAAACAGGCAAAATAGTTCGACAGTTGACTGGACACAATGCCGAAATTCGTGCCCTTGCCCTCACCAATTCTGGCGATGTGCTTGCAAGCGGTAGTCTGGACGGCATGATTCACCTTTGGCATCTGAACGAACCCACACAGTGACGTATTTCGCATTGCAAAGGAGTGCTGTTTTAAGCTACAGTAGAGGAGTTGGTTGCCCACCGTTCTTCTTTTGTTCAAACGAGGTGGAGAGCAGGCAGTCGATCCTGAATTTTGTCAACTTACGGTGACACACCGTTTAGTCCCCGTACCAACGAACCGATAATAGAGAGGAATCCCAAATCAATGAGGCGTTTGGAAGGCAAAGTCGCCCTCGTAACAGGAGCGGCACAAGGGCTAGGTCAAGCAATAGCCCTCCGGCTAGCACAAGAGGGCTGTAAAGGCGTCACTATCGCCGATATTCGAGTAGAGCAGGCGCAAAAAGTCGCAGAGGAGATCACCGCACAAACAGATGCTGAGACGCTCGCCGTCGCCGCAAATGTCACCGATGAGGAGTCGGTTCATGCGATGGTAAGAAGTACCGTAGAGCGTTGGGGGAGACTGGATATACTCGTCGCGAACGCCGGAATACTCAAGGCGCACGACATCACAGAGTTTCCCGTCAACGAGTGGAGGGCAGTCATGGAGGTCAATCTCGTGGGCTACTTCCTCAGTGCCAAAGCCGCATCAGAGGCGATGATCCCTCAGAAGAGTGGCTCTATCATACAAATCAACTCAAAATCGGGCAAAAAGGGGAGTTTTCGGAACAGTGCCTATGCGGCAAGCAAATTTGGTGGAATTGGACTAACGCAGAGCATCGCCCTCGATCTCGCACCACACAACATACGAGTCAACTCTATTTGCCCTGGTAACCTGCTCGATGGAACGCTATGGCAAGAGAGTCTTTTTGAGCAATATGCCAAAACACAGAACCTCACACGGGAGGAAGTGCGTCGTAAATATGAATCACAAGTTCCACTCGGACGTGCCTGCACCTATGAGGATGTCTGCAACACCGTCGTATTCCTCGCGTCCGATGAATCAAACTACTATACCGGGCAGGCACTAAATGTCGCTGGGGGACAAGAAATGAACTAAGAGGGCTTCTGCCCTCTCTCTATCAAATGAAAACCCTCTCTTGAAATGAGGCTTTGAGATGTTATACCGTCACTTTCGGCTTCCAATCCAAACTCTATTAGCGCTTCTCTTTGTGTTTGCGCCTCTTCATGCCACTGCGGAGGAGGACAGCACCACACAATACCGTATTGACAAAGACATGATCGAGATTCCCTTTGAGTATATTCAGCATGAGATAGTCCTCAATGTCACAGTCAACGAAAAGCACAAACTGAGCCTCGTTCTGGACACAGGCGCAACGAGTATTGTCCTCAACAAAAGGGCAGGCATTAAGGGACGATCCACCGGAAAAGCCGAGTTCAAAGAGGCAGAAGGGGTGAGCAGCGGAGAGGGCATCATTCTGGACAATGTAACATTGGGTGATGATAACGGGAAGGTACGCATCTCCAACACCGTAGCGGTTCTCACAGATACCACACAACTAGGGCAGATACTTGGCACGAAAATCGATGGTCTGTTTGGTATTGCTGCAATGGCAGGCTACATTGTAGAGATCGACTACCAAAAGCGAAAAGTGCGATTCTATGAAAGCAGTGCCTTCAATATCGCCACTCGAAAGCCCGACAACAAAACGAGTTTCCTCCTCAAGTTAAGTAATATGAACCCGCTCAATGTCATTTCGGTGCAGATGATACGCGGTAATCTACACGAGAAATACGATTACGAATTCCTGCTCGATACAGGCTTTGGAGGATATGTCAGCGTCGCCTCAAGCTCCGCGCTAGAGTCTGGCTTAATGACCGATAAAACGCCCCGCATCGAAACAGGAGCCTACTCTCTCACACGCAAATTCACCGCGTACAAACTCCGTGCGCCTTATCTTAAGGTAGGAGAGATGGACCTTGCGGGACGCACAATTCAGGTTGACAATCGTAATAGCGGGGAGTACGCGCTCTTCGGGATCGTAGGAAATCGGTTCCTTCAAAACTACAGTGTCACTATCGACTACCTGAGAAAGAGAATTTGGCTGGAACGTGTGATTCCACAAGACAAAGAGGAGCCGGATGACGTGGAGCGAAGAACCTTTGGGATCACGCTTCGAACCAGTGGCGAGAGCTTTCGTGTCGGGGAGGTGACGCCAAACTCTCCTGCACATCGCTCAGGAATCCGATCCGGCGACACGATACTCGCCATAGATGGGCGCAAACTCTCCGACATGACACGACAAGAGATAGTCGAGAGTCTCCTCTCACCAGAAAAGGAGACCACCATCACCCTAATGCCCGGTGTAGACCCCAATCTTGGCGTTGAGTTCCAGAAAGTGGTTGTGCGTGTGAAGCCTAGTTGCCCTCTCGATTGGGTGAATTAATAGCTGGTTACAGCACGTTGAACACTCGTGGTCTGTGAAGACAAGTAATGGTGCTTTGTAGTAGCATAGCTTGACCAGCTTCCAGACAAGTCCTTCTTCTGAATCGGGAGAAGGATGCCCGCAGGGCAGGATGAGGGCTTGCGAGTTCCGAAAAACGAAAACACTCCTCTTCACATCAACAGTCCATTGGTTAGAGTATTCTGTGCTTGGCGGGTGCGAGAACCTGAACCGAACGTGCTGGCAAGTATATTTGTAGGCTCTGTTCCCTTCCAAAGAAGGGGGATTGTTGGAGTGGGTAGACCATATCCTGCGCCGCTCTCCCTTGACCACTAAACTCCAATGCGTCCGAATCCAGAATAAGCCGATAACTATAGGGGTCTGGAACCGGAATGCGTAACCCGGCACTGGACACTGTAGGATGAAAATTGAAGGCGAACACCAGTGAACCACGCCGAAAAACTATCTGTTGCTCCTGTGGAAAGTACGCTAGTTGCTCAATAAATGGGTCTTCCAGCAGAGAATACTCTGCGTCTAGCCTCAGCATCGCCCTGTCAAACCGATTCAAGCCCGCGTATCGTAAATTCTCGTTGTCTACGAGTGACCACTGCCTACGCGCATGATGATACGAAAAGCCATTGCCTTCGCGCGGAAAATCGATCCAATCTGGGTGTCCAAACTCATTTCCCATAAAGTTCAGATAGCCTTCTCCTGCGAGAGCAAATGTCATCAGCCGAATCAATTTCAGCAGTGCCACGCCCCGTTCAACCACCCAATGCGCCT
>CAMCUQ010000055.1 GCA_945878775.1 Chthonomonas calidirosea | reverse complement strand
ACTTGCCCGAACCGCTAGGGCAAATCCGAAAAAAGAACAGCGTCACCGCCCATCTTACCACCGGAGTCACCGCCCACCGAAGGCGGAAGCGGAACTCAGAGCAAATTCAAGACCAAAATGCACTCGGATTTACCGGAAACTAAAGTTTTGTATAGAGCGATTTTAGGGCTTCTATCTCCTCTGTGGGAGCCAACCCCAGCGTGCTCAAAACGATGTCGGGGCGGTTCAATACCAGCTCAAACTGCTCGAAGGGGTAGATGTTCTCTCCTTGGCGCAGGCGAATCTGAGAGAGCGAGTTTTTGGACGCGAAGTAGTAATTGGTCTCTCCAGGGGTGTAGGCGATATAGCTCTCCTCCCCAAAGGCGAGTAACCCCAACGCCTCCTTGCCTTTCGTGAGGTTCCAAATACGGACGGAGCCTCCGTTCAAGGTGCCAGCAAACCCTCCCTCGGCATCAAAACTGAGGGGGGCGTCCATCCGTTCGGAGCCTTTGCAGAATCGGCGTGACCCATCCGCAGGATTATAGACATTCAGTCCCATGAGATCGGGTGTTTGACATACGAGAAAGCCATTCGGGGTGAATGCTGCGTTCACTCCCAAACCGGAGAGAGTGTTCTGAACTACGCCAGAGGAGGCATTGATGATATATTGTGTTGTGCTCAACTCTGTCACCAGCCATTGCCCATCTGGGGAGAAGAGAGGGTGAACACCCTTGTGATTCAGTTCATGGTCTTTCGAGAGTTGAACAGGTGAATTGGTAGAGAGTTCGTAAAGGTGCAGTTTCTGCCCCACCTCATACACAAAATACTTGTTGCTTAATGCAAAATTGTCGTCACGCCCCGATTCGAGCATCACTTTCCGCAGAAGTTCGCGGTCACCACGCATCGTATCCGGCTCAGAGATGTCCCATACCACGACAGTGTTTGGGAGACCTCCTCCCCAAGAGCGTACTGCCAATACACGCGCGTCAGGGCTGATATCGAATGCTGCTGCGTCTGATGGAACCCCTCCGAGGGTCAGCAAGAGCCGTTGGGTCTCAACATCCCACACTTTTGCGGTTCCCTCATTGCCAATGGTCACAAAGACCCTACCGTCCTCACTGAACTTGTGGAGTCTGATACCACCCTCATGGGCAAACCATTGTGCAAGAATTCGCCCCTTGTCGGCACTCCAAAAAATCGCTTCACGGTCATGCCCCACAGGTCCGAGTGTTGCCAAAAACTCTCCACTCGGATGAAAAACAACGGCTCCCTTCCCTTTGAGACAGAGAGGGACGCCCCGTTTGTTGAAGTCCCAGACACGGATGCTAGAGCCTCCTGTCGCAACGATGCCATTCTGTGTGGGGGAGAACGCGACCGAGTTTGCTGTGAAGTCTGTTGCGTTCAAATCAAAGAGAAAGCGTTGTGTCTCAGCCTCCCATAACTGCAACTTGTCGGGCATCGACCACCAAGCATCGCGCCCTGTTGCGATGGTTTTGTTATTCTTGCTAAACGCTATTGCTGAGAAGGGGGTTCCGTTATTGTGGTTTGGAAACTCTCCGATCTGATTTCCTGTTTCGACACTGTACATTGGTGTGCTCTCGTGCAGTCCTGCCCAAATCAACATCTGACTGTCTGGAGTAAAGAGGAGGGTGTATGGGCGTCGTAGGATGTCCTGCGGCTTATCGCGCCACCGTGAAACCAGATCGATAGTGGTTGCAGGGCGCACCTCGGAGGCTCCTGCCGCCGCGCCCATGAGGTCTGCCACATTCCAGATCATAATCTTGCGCTCAAGGTTCAATGCCGCTAGCTTGGTGCTGTCTGGACTGAATGTTGCGGCAATGAAGATGCCTGTGCTTTTGATGAGGACTTTACCCGTTGCAGGACTCCAGATCAATAGATTGCGGCGGCTCTCCTCTCGTGCCCAAGCCTCAACTATAACGCCTGCAACCATTTCACCTCTTGGGCTAATGGTGACCTTGTAGACCCCCTCTTTGGTGTAGATTTGAGAGTAGTCCGACACGCCCTTCACTTGTACTTTGATCACTTTGTCTTGCCCACTGGAGACGATGCAGTTTCCACTAGCACTGTGCGTGACGCTAACCACTCTCCCCTTGTGCCGGAGTACTGTTCGTGCAAGCTTGCCATTTCGTAATACTCGATAGACGACGTTGTCGCCTTCACCCAAAAGCAACTGCTTCCCGCTTGGTGAAAAAGCGAAAGCCCCAATCACTCCCTTTAGCTGCGTGATAGGGATGCGGTTTGTTTGCCATATGGTCACACGATCCTGATCGTCACTGCTTGCGATGAGGTTGCTGTCATCGCTAAAGGAGACCTCTCGAATACGCCCACTTTCACCATAGGGAAGTTCGATTTTACCAGAGCCGAGGGTGGGGCGGGCAAAGAAGAAGTACTCCCCCTTGCTAATCTCATACCGCAGGTGCGGGTCTGAATAGCGGATAATGTCTTTGAGGAGCGCAGAGAGGCGCATTGGGGTTTCAAACGTTTTGACGGGGAGACGCCCATGAATATCCTCCCACAAGATATTTTTGTAGTGGAATTTGCGCCCACTCGCCTTTTCAAGGCGTGTCAGGGCATCCGCAACGGTATCTAACTGTTCGTATTCAAACGTGAGAGAGGGTTCCGTAGTGTCCGATCTTGGCGTCTGTTGTGCAAGAGAAGGAATGGCTAGAGTAATGCTCAAAAGAAATAGAAGTAGGAAGCAGTGTCTCATCATTATAAACCTCTCCAATGGAGTGCCTTCATCTGTACTCATGGATCAAACGTAACTGTAGTTGGTAATCTTTCAGAAGGGAGCCATAAAATCCAAGAGTAGCCACATTGACACGCATTGATGGATACATTTGTGGGCTTAGGTGGGATGGGTAAGTAATAGGAGATAGTTTGTTCTTAGGGGCAAGGACTCCTGCCCAATCAAAAAACATTGTTTGGAAAAAGGGAAAAGAGGGAAACTGCCCTTCACATTGTATATGGAAGGGCAGAAGGGGAGGGAGTGCTTCGCTACTAATGTTGAGGTATTACGTGACGCGGTGGCGGTGGTGGGTTCACGACATCATCGCTTACTGTGACAACGGCACTTGTCTGAATGTCATTGTACCAGTAGACACCAAGAACACCAACCCCAGAGCTACCCGCGATAAAGGTTCCATCCGCGTTCACTTGGCTAAAGTTGCCTACAAGTACGAAGGTTGGAGCAACAGGTAGCACATTACCAAACGGGTCTATGAGCTGTGCCGTGATCTTGTTTGGCGCATTCGACTGCAAAGCGAGATCGGTTGGTTGAAGATTGAAGCCCGACACGTTATCGATCTTATAGGTGTATGGAACCAGCGTAAAGACAACATTTGCAGTCTCATCTTTATTGAGGGTAAAGGCGATGCTCTGCGGGCGAATTCCTCCGTTTGCGGGGGTGATGCTGATACTCAAGCCCGCTCCAATATCTCCCACAGAAACCTCGGGGAAGGTGAATTTGCCGGTTGAATCGGTGACGGTATCGTAGGAGAAGAGAGCCTTTGAGCGCGTTGAGGCGACCAGATGAACTTTTGCATTTGGCATCACCTTTGTCAAATTTATCGCAGAGACGGCACGCCCAATAATCGCGGCTTTGCCAATGGGTACGCCCCCTCCTGTGAAGCTAGAGGCGATACTGCATCCCCAAAAGGGCAGACCTGCCAACGGGAGTGCCAGCAGGCAGAACAACGCATGACGAATATGCCCTTTTTGCCGAGTGTTCAACATCTGTTATTCCGATTTGTTCCGTTTAAGAGTTGGCGAAACGGGTCTGAAGCGGGAGCCATGCTGCCTGTTCCAGTAGGGCAGTTGCCTCGGTATAGGCTTCCTGATCACGCAGTGCTGTGATTGTGTCTGCATACACTTCCAAACACTCTGAGGCTTCTAGCAGAGAATCGGGAACCTCTACAACGCGCAACTCGGCGCGGAGGTTTTCTAGGGTTTGAACCGCGTGACGCAAGGCAACAACTCTCTGCTCTGGATCGCTCTCCAACCTTCCCAAAATCGCGTTTGCCCGCCACTCGGCTTCAGTAAAGCCCATCTCTTGCGCCATTTTGAGTGCTTTGGCTGCCTCTGCATTGGCTTGAGTGCGCTCGGTCTCTCCATTGCCTTCAAGGAGCCACATGGTTGCCATCCAGCAATGTGCAAGGCTCTCAAGATGTCTTGCTCCAAGCCTCTCAGCGAGAACCAATGAACGGGAAGCGGCATCGCGCAGTTCCATGAGGTCTTGCGTCTGTGCGCTCAGGCGTGCTAGGCGCAAGCGACACTCCACTTCGCCACGCTCATACCGAAGCGCGACGGTGACTGCCAACGCCTGATTCGTGTGGTAGCGTGCCTCACTATCCCGATTCGTCATTGCGATATAGGAGTCTGCCAGCGCCAATTGCGCGTAGAGTTCTGCCCGTCTATCCCCTCGTGATAGGGCAAGAGAGAGGGCATCTTTCCCATAGACAATGGCGTTATCGTAGTCTCCTGCGGCGGCAAGGAAGATACCCAACCATGCGCGGGTCATCGATTCACGCCCTTGATCTCCCAAAAAGCGTGCCAGTTGTAGGGTCGTCGTCCAACCCCGGTAGGCAGAACCCCAGCGTCCCGCATTAAAATCGCACCAACCGAGATCGAAGCGTGCCTCCAAGTGCTGGTCGGCGTTTCCAATCGCTTCGGCGTCCGCAAGGCACCGTTCTGCTAAAGGACGCGCTCCTGCGAAATCGCCCCCATCCATATAGACGTTGCGGCGATTCGTATTGACGTAGAGCATTGCGGTCGCAATCGTCTCCGGTCGTGCGGTTCCATTCGCTTCACCCTCTTCCAAAACTGTGGCGGCTTCATCAAATCTTGCCATTGCCTTGGCATATTCGCCCTGCATCTCGTGAATGCATCCCAAAGAGAGGGTTCCCTGCCAACGTCCGTCAAAAACGGTTCCGCTTGCGATTTGAGTAAACTGTTCTCGTGCTTCTGATATACGTCCCATTGCCAAGAGAGCGTTCCCAAGACTCTGCCTTGCGCCCGTTTCGCTCACAATATCTCCTGCCTCTTGAGAATCGGTAATGGCGCGTTTTAGAGCCTCGGAGGCGCGAGGATAGTCTGCCATGCGAAGGCGTGCGTTTCCGAGTCGTTTTTGGGCTTTGGCGTGTGTGCTGCGGTCTCCCAATTGATTGGAAATAGAGAGTATACGCTCACAGGTGGAGGCGAGAGAACGGTAGTCAGGAGGAGTTTCTTGCGCGTCTGCCAACTCTTGCAAGAGCTGTAGGCTCTCATTGAGGCGTCCTGTCACCTCTTGAGGAGGCGTGGAGTGGGAGGCAGAAGGAATCGATGTCTCTGCGGGTAGGGTCGCATCCTCAGAATAGAAGTAGGCGAGGGTGACGCCACACTCATGCGCTATCTGTTGGAGGCGATCCGGTTGTGATAGGGTGGAACCAGAGAGATACTGATAGATCAAGGCGCGTGAACAACCGATGCGCGTCGCAAGCTCCTCTATGGAGAGGTTCGCTCGCTCGACCGCACGTTGAATACGAAGCCCTTGTTCTCGTCTACCTTGTCGGGTACTTAGATCCATGCTACGCCTGACTCACAACCAAAAATATGCCAGCGTAGGGGGGTGGGGGGGGAACGGTGGCGAAACAATAAAACTATAAACCCATTATAGCACAGTGTTCCACAAAACAAAAGCCCTCTTTTTATTGTTTTTTGTCGAAGCTATGTAAAATGACGACCATTAAACAGTATTGAGATATACTGAAGAGAACTCGCGCTAGCAAAACGTCGCGAAGACCGATCACGAATTCGTTGGAGCAAACGCCATGAAAACAAATAGAAAACATACAAATCGTGCGTGGTTGGTCTTTACTCTATTGGTCTTGTGTGTCGATGCACTAGCACTGCAACCTATTGACGCACTGGCGCAAGCCCCCTTTCATGCCAGGTATCTCCACCTTGAGGAGAATCTTGACAAATCCACTCGAAATATTCAAGACTGGATCAATGACCTTATAGGGTGGAACTACATACCAACCCAAAAACACCAGATGGCTACAGTAACGCTTGGTGCTATTCGTGATGAGACACACCACTTGGTGCTAGGAATGACGAAGCCCCGTAAATACGGAGGGCAGATAGAAATCTCTCCTGATTATACGGTGACCCCTAAAGGGAGAGAAGATTTGCTCGTACTGTTGCAAACAACGAAACGTGATTTCTTACCGCCTCGAATCGTTTTGAATTCTGGTTTCTTGTGGAGCAATAGAGACCTCTCCTATGACTTGAAGCGAGAGAGCGTTGAGCCGCTTTTTCGACAACGTCAGAGTGAAGCATTAAAAGTGGCAGACAAATTCAGCGATTTCGTTGCCCAGCATCCTGAAGACAGATACTTGGGAGGATTTGCGGAGCTACATGCTCTGCTGATTCGCCTGAATTGGTGCCAGAGTACGGATGCTGTAGAGACTGGCTTCCTTACACTCGAAAAGCAATGGCGTATACAGAAACCGATTATTCTTATGTCAAAATGGTATCGTCTCTTACTCGCTGCTCTGAAGCAGAGAGGCGAGATAAGTGATATCTTGCGTCGATGCATCCGAGAGAATGAGGGTGAAAGTTGCTCAATGGTCGATATTGCAAAGCATTGCCTCCTCCATGAGCCTCAGTCAATAATGCTTTTGGACTGTGTGTTCTATACGCCCATTCGACGCCTTTCTTTGCTAGAGTAGAGAGGAAGAGGGCAAATGTATAGTCAATATCTGCTGGGCTTTGATGCGCGTGTGAGTCGTGCCAACAACCCATATAAGGGGTTGGTTGAACTCAGTGCATCACGCTTTTTGAAACATCCCATACCAGACTACTTTTGTTCTGTAGACCCTGACATGTGGTACTCTGTTTTTGATACGGGAAATCCGTTAGGGGTGATTAAAGCCTTGCAAGATATAGGGATGAAGAGGGTTCCTACGCCAGAATGGATTGGTCCTCAAGGCGACCACTGGGATGACCTGTACGCTATGTACGATCAGCTTTGGCAGTATCACGATCAACTACCATATCCCTTTGACATCGTTGCGCTCACTTGGGTGGCGAATCGTGAACCGCTTATGAGGTATAGAGACCCGGGGCCCCACCTGGAACCAACCACACCTGATCAAAAAGACCCCTCGTGGCAATTCCTAGGTTATGATGTCGCCGATGGCTTCCTATGGAGTGCGCTCACGTTGTATCACTCCAACACTGATGCTAAGTTGAAAACGCTTCGTAAAAAGTGGGGTTAGCGCCTCAATGAGGTACATCTTTTTAAAAAACGACAAGATGCTTTGCTCTATTGTGCGCGACTGAATCCGAGATTCCTCGACTCCTGTCACCGCTTTCAGGTCTATGGTTTGTGGAAAATTTGTCACATTACAAACCCGCAAAGGTTATTTGAGCTGTGCGAGGCGTCTGAAAACGAAGCCCGATGAGAGTTAGTTTTACCCAGAAGCAGAGACAGAAAGCGTAATACGCAACACTATGAAGCGAACCATTCTTTTGATACTAATCTTGTTACTTCTGAGCACAATCACGTGTGCAGAAACAAAGCCTAGTCAGAGCCCAAAGTCCCGCCTTCATAATGCAGAGCTACCAAACCTCAAAGGGAAAAAGGCGCATCCTGTGGAAGGGAAGGGGAGAAAGGCAAGTGTTCTACTCTTCATAACGCCCGACTGCCCCATCTCAAACGCCTATGCGCCAGAGTTCAACGCGATAGTGCGGGAGTTTGCCCCCAAAAAGATCGCATTCTCGCTTATCTATGTGGCTACAGAACTCTCCGGTAAGCAACTAGAGAAACACGCGAAAGACTTCGGCTATGTTTGTCCCACTTTTGTAGATCGCAAGAATAGCCTCGTTCAAAGAGTCTATGCGCGAATAACGCCGGAAGTTGTGGTTATTCTCCCCACAGGCACGACCGCCTATCAAGGCAAAATAGATAACCTCTATGTCGATTTTGGGAAAAAGCGGCATGAACCAACAGAGCGTTATCTGCGTGATGCGCTTGTGGCGATTCTTGAGGGCAAGAGGGTCACGGTTACACGCACTGCTCCCATTGGGTGCTTTATCCCCGCGCCCTAAACAACAATCTGGCAAGGTACACCGTTGTTTGATATCGAGGAAATCGCAACAGGGTGTACGAGAGGCTTAATAGGACTCTTTGCCAAATCTCTCAGAGCCAACAAAAAGCCTATCGAAAAACGTCAGACCTTTGGCTCTTGTTGTGTTGCACAGTGAATACTTCCTCCCCCTGAAGCAATGCCGTCCATATTAAGTTGCACGATATGGCGATCAGGGAAAGCTCTTTGCAACGCATTTCTGGCGGCGGTGTCTGCCTGCTTATCACCAAATTCTTGGGCAATCACTGCCCCATTGCAGACATAGAAACCAATATAGCCCGCAGCAAAATCGTCTGTTTCAAACTTCTCTCGAACTGTCTTTGGTCCCTCAAGGACAATGACTTTTAACGGTTGCCCTTGAGCATTTTTAGTAGCCCTGAGTATTTGGAGGTGTTTTTTCGTTACTTTGTGATCGTAGGATTCGGGGTCAGGATCATAACCAGCCAGAACCACGCTAGGGCGAGCGAAACGAGCATAAAAGTCGGTGTGACCATCGGTGATGTCTTTGCCCTTAATACCAGGTAGCCAGATAATCTTCTCTAATCCGAGCAACGCACTGATCTGTTCTTCAAATTGATATTTCGTGACACCTGGGTTGCGATTAACGTTCAAAACGCAACTTTCTGAGATAATGGCGTTACCGTGTCCGTCAACCTCAATTCCGCCACCTTCTAGTACCAATTCGGTGTGAATCACTTCAACTCCCGCTCGCCTTGCCACAAACTCAGCGACTTTGGCATCTTGAGCAAACGCCTGTTTTTCTCCCCATCCGTTGAAATTCAGGTTGATGGCAGCCTTTTTGCCCTGCTCTGTAACCACGAAAACAGGTCCCGTATCGCGTATCCAAAGGTCATCCAGAGGGGAAACGATGAGTTCTACCGAGGTTCCCACCAGCCTCTTTGCAAGGCGATAGTCGCTTTGTCTAACCAGCATCGAAACAGGTTCGTATTTTGCGATGGTTTGCGCGAGCAACGCGAGATTGCGCTGCACTTCGGGTAGGTACTTGCTTCCCCATATCTTACGACTAGCACCAAATGCCATCCATGTACGCTTGTGCGGTTCCGCCTCATCTGGCATGAGCCAGTTCTCTTTATGCACAGGCTCTTGGGCGTTGACGCCGCTATACAGCCCCATTAATCCTCCCGTGAACATAGTAGCCGAGGCAAGAAACCTTCGTCTTGAGAACATACCCTTTTTCCTAATATCCTCTGCGCTGTTGGATGCGCTCATTCCAGGAGCGACGCAGAGGTTCTATGACACCCACATCAAGTTACAAAAAAGACAAAGTTCGTGCCTCAGTCTACCTTCAATGCCGCTCGATCCTCTTTCATCAACTGTTGCCATGATGCCAATTGCCGCTGTTGGAAACCTTCGTCAATGCCAAAAAGGCGCAGAACACGACGGTCACTACGTTTGCGTGCATCGGCTATGATGCGCTCAATATCGGGCGTTTCAAACGTGTCACGATGGGGAAGCCCAATGTGCGAAAAATAGATGCTGATGAAGTAACGGATTGCGCCAGATGTGTTAAGAGTTCCTGAATGGAGGAGTTCGCAATGGGTGTAGACCATATCCCCCGCCTGAAGGCTGATCAGCTTCTCCTGGGGATGAGGCTCCCCTTGTGCTTCTTTCGGGATGTATGTGTAGTCTAAATGAGAGCCTGGGATCACGTAAGGTAATTGTCAGGGGCTGTAGTTTTGGTAAATCAGAGGGCAAATTCTTCTTGAATTGGCTCCATTGTGCCCTTTTCCTATCGAGGTGCGGTCGCTCCGATTTTACTAGTAAAAGAAGAACAAGGAGATTTGCAAAAGCCTCTATCGAATAAGCACGATCTTGCGGGTTACTTCTGTCTCTGGCAGAGTGATCTCGCTAACCCGTTCCACCTTTACCCGATAACGTTTTAGCGTCTCGTGTGCCTCCCGAAGCTCCTCCGCAATGTCCTGCCCCTTAAACGCCATTGCCAGCCCACCCCGTTTTACCAGTGGCAACATCCAATCGAGTAATTTTGGTAATCGGGCTATTGCTCTAGCAGTTACTACATCAAAAGCGGCTTTGCCCTGAAGCTTTTCCGCACGAGCGTGTAGCGTTTTGACATTTGTTAAGCCCAATTCCGCGATCACCCCATCCAAAAAGCGCAATCGCTTCAAAGTTCCATCCATCAGAGTGACATTCAATTCGGGATAGACCATTGCCAGAGGGAGACCCGGAAAGCCCGCTCCTGTACCCAAGTCGAGCAGAGTATTCCCCGGCTTGGGCTTCCAAAAAGAAGCGATTGCTAACGAATCCAAAAAATGGAGCGGAACGTAGTCTTCTGGGGCAATCCGCGTCAGGTTCAAGGTTCGGTTCGTCTCTTCAAGCCTCTCTGCAAAGAGCATGAACTGATCGAGTACGCGGTCATTCAACTCCAATCCAAATTGTTTGGCTCCTTGCGCCAGTCGCGTTTTTTCTGTAGAATCAAAGCTCATCTTGGGAACGTGACAATGGCAATGATGCCGGGGTCAAATTGCGCGTTCTCCAAAGAGAATGCGCCTCGAAGATCGCCCCGCACCAGTGTATCTACAATCGAAAGCCCTAGGCTTGTAGAGGACTTTACGTTGAATTCAGAAGGGAGCGGGTCACCATCATTCAAGACAGCCAGGCGGTAGACGTAATCTGTCGCGCTTAGTTGTATCTGTATCCGACCAGATGCCAGCGTGCGGAAGCCGTGTTCAACCGCGTTCTGAACCAACTCATTTAAGACAAGAGCCACCGAAGTTGCCTTTGCGAGGGGCAACACAAAATCATCACCCTCTATCTGTGTGCGTACAGCTCTATCGGAGGGTATGACGCTCTGTTGTGTCGCTTGCAAAATGCTTTCGGCTACCTTTTTTATACTCACTGTATCCAAATTATCCCTCGAAAGCAATTCATGCACACTTGAGATCGCTAATATTCGGTTCAGCGTATCGTTCAGAGCATCCTCAACGGTCTTGTAATTGCTATAGCGCATCTCTAGGCGCACGAGGCTCACTATCTGTTGTAGGTTGTTTTTGACCCGATGATGCATCTCTTGAATGACCGCTGACTTCACCATCAACTTGGCGTGCTGAATGGCAAGTGCCGCGTGATTTCCCAACGCTTGCAGTATCACCAACTCCTCTTTTGTAAATTGGTGCGTCTTCTCCGTATAGCAGTTGAGCACTGCAACCACCTCTCCCGACACAATGAGGGGGACGCTCGCCATGGAGCGCACTCCTGCCCTTTGGGCAATGTCTGGGAAGCGATATTCTGGAGACTTCTGAACGTCTGTCACCGTCATTGTCTGCCCATGCTCCGCCACCATACCAGAGACGCTCTCACCGATCTTGAGGTTGGGCTTCTTACGGTACTCTTTATTGTCTGCCTGCGTTGCCGTTATGACCAATTCCGACTTTTCACGATCCACGAGCATGACGGTGCAGATTTTGTATCCCATTGTCTGCGCCACCATCGATACGAAGAGTTGCAATAGCTCCTCAAGATAGAGGTTTGAAGTGATCGCCTGACTGACCTCTGAGAGGGTCGTCAACTGTCCCGATTGTCGCTCCAACTGGCGATAACGCCGGCTACGCTCAATAGCACCTGCCACCTGATTCGCGATCCCCGAGAGGAGGCGCATCTGATTCCGTGTGTATTCATGCGGGCGCACTGTGCGGACGTTGATGACCCCAATCATCCCCTCATGGTTGAGCAAGGGAACGGAGAGCATCGACTCGAATTCACCCTCTCGCAGGTCAGGAAAGAATTTGAATCGGTGATCTTTGTAGGCTTCGCGGGCAAAGGCAACAGGCTTCTTCTCGCGTCCCACCCAGCCTGTAATCCCTTCTCCCAATTTGAGACGAATTTTGCCGACCATCATCGTCGAGCCACCATCTGTTGCACGAAGCACCAGTTCATCATTCGCTTTATCGTAGAGATAGATTTGGCAAGAATCGGTTCCCGTTATCTGAGTGGCGATAGTCGCGGTTGCGGAGAGCATCTGCTCATGGTCAAACGCAGAGCCCACAGCCTCACCAATACGGCGCAACGCCTCGGACTCGGCTGTTTTCTCTTCTAATTCGGATTGCTGGCGCTCAATGAGCATCGTCGCTTCGCGAAGCTGCCGATCTCGTCGTTGCAACTCCTGCCGTAGTAGAGCGACATCGGGATCATCATTGCGCCGCAGTGCCGACAACAGGCGACGTGTGCGCCACAAAGAACCCGTCCGAATCGTGCGATCTTTCATACCTTTCCTTTCGTCCCCAAGCCGTGCAGAACGCGCCAACCTGTGGGAGCGTGCAGTTTTCCCCAAGCGGTTTTACGAAATAAGAGCCATCTCAAACACTTTTTCCACATGATCCACAAAAGAGAAGTGCATCTCTTTGCGAACATAGTCAGGGAGGTCTTCCAGATCACGGGCATTCTCTTTTGGTAGAATGATCTTGCGAATACCTGCCCGGTGTGCCGCTAGAACCTTCTCCTTGATGCCCCCAACCGGCAGAATACGCCCTCGTAGCGTGATCTCTCCTGTCATGGCGATGTCCCGCCGTACTGGGCGGTTTGTTAGGGCAGAGGCGAGAGCTGTTGCCAATGTGATTCCTGCCGAAGGTCCATCTTTGGGAATCGCCCCCGCAGGCACATGGACGTGAATGTCTAACTTGCGATAGAAATCTGGGTCAAGCTTCCACTTGGAGGCGCAAGATCGCACAAAGGAGAGCGCTGTCTGTGCCGACTCCTTCATCACCTCTCCGAGCGAACCGGTTAGCTGGATGCGCCCCTCGTTACCTTGAAGTAGGCTTACCTCAATGGTGATGATGTCACCACCCACCTCCGTATAGACCAACCCCGTTGCCGCACCTACTTGATCTTCGTCCTCCATGATGCCATAAAAGAAGCGTCGTGGTCCTAGGTAGTCCGGCAGGTGCTTCGCATCGAGTTTGACACGTTTTGCCTCCCCTGCAACCACTTTGCGAGTCACTTTTCGGCATAATGTGGCGATCTCTCGCTCCAAATTACGCACCCCTGCCTCACGTGTATACTCTCGAATAAGGCGCGTAAGAGCCTCATGCGTCATTGTGATCTGAGAAGGCTTCAACCCATGATCCTTCTTCTGTTTTTCCACGAGGAACTGCTCCGCGATTGCGAGCTTCTCCATCTCTGTGTAGCCCGTGAAAGGGAGTACCTCCATGCGGTCTCGTAAAGCGTGTGGAATATTCTCTAGGAGGTTCGCGGTTGCAATGAACATCACATCGGAGAGATCGTAAGGAACCTCTAGGTAGTGATCGCTGAATTCGCTGTTCTGTTCAGGGTCGAGTGCCTCCAAGAGGGCAGAGGAGGGATCGCCTCGGAAATCCATTCCCAACTTGTCGATCTCATCTAGCATGAAGACCGGATTGCGGGTTCCTGCCTGCTTCATCCCTTGCAGAATGCGTCCTGGCATCGCCCCGATATAGGTGCGTCGATGTCCGCGAATCTCCGCCTCATCTCGTACTCCGCCAAGGCTGACGCGGATAAATTTACGCCCCAGCGCTTGCGCGATGCTCTTACCAATGGAGGTTTTGCCCACTCCAGGTGGACCCACAAAGCAGAGAATGGGACCCCTAATAGTGCCCGTCAGTTTGCGAACGGCAAGAAACTCAATGATGCGTTCCTTGATCTTCTCTAAGCCATAATGGTCAGAATCGAGAATTTTCAACGCCTCCACAAGGTCAACGCTGTCGGATGTCGTTTTGCCCCACGGGAGTGCAACCATCCAATCCAAATAGTTTCGCACCACTACGCCTTCAGGAGTTGCAAAGGGCATTTTTTCTAGGCGGTCCACCTCTTTGAAGGCGCGTTCGGAGATACGGTCTGGCATCTCCACCTCTTGAATCTGTTGGCGTAGCTCCTCTGTTTCGCTCAGTTCTCCTTTGTCTCCCAGCTCTTGCTGAATGACTCGCATCTGCTCACGAAGCATATACTCTCGTTGCGAATCACCCATCTCCTTTTCGATACGCTGTCGAATATTCTGTTGCAACTCCAACATGCGAATCTCTATGGTGAGCAGTTCTGCCAGCCGTTCGAGGCGATCCTTGGGGTTGCGAAGCTCCAAAATCTCTTGTTGACGTTCCAATTTGAAGGTGCGTAGGGAGGCGGTGATCATGTCTGCCAATTTACCTGCCTCCTCTGTTTGGGAGACCTGTACGATGATCTCTGGAGGAAGAGACTGGTTGATCTGCATGATCTGCTCAAACTGTTGGCTCACAAAACGGCATAGTGCCTCTGTCTCTTGGGGAGGGAGCGTCACTTTGGGTAGAGGCTCGACGAGAACCTCATAGAAGGGGTCTGCCTGAACGAAACTAATGATGCGATACCGCTCAACGCCCTCCAACATGAGCCGGACGGTTCCATCGGGCAGGCGCATCAATTGCATCACCTCCGCTAGAATGCCGACCTCATAGATTTCGTCTGGAGTGGGATCTTCGGCTTGCAGGTTCTTCTGTGCCGCTAAAAAGAGATAGCGGCGCCCATTTGAGGAGCTTTCGACCGCACGGACGGAACGCTCTCTGCCTACAAATAGGGGGAAAACCATGTGTGGGAACGAGACCTGATCACGGGTTGGCAACAGTGGAACCACGATGGGGTCTGTTCCTCCCACATCGCCCATCTCTGTTTGCCATATCTCCTCTAGTGCATCGGCGGGGAGTTCTGCCATTTCGACAAAGGCTTCAAGCGCCTCCAAATCAATGGGGCGACGTGGTTTGCGTGGTGTACGCGGCATATCCTTGCAAATCCCTCTCTACAATAACGTGTGAGTTCTTTTCAATCCTTCAATTCACGGTGAGACCAAAGATTTCCTGCCCAAGAGAGCGTAAAGCCGTGTAGAGACTCCTGAGAGACCCATTATCGGCAGTATTGGGCTTTGATACGGGCAATAGGCGGGGGAATGGAGGCTGAAATTGAGAGACAACGCAACCAAGGGAATCAATCTGCTGTTTGTAAACGGGGCTTTTGTTTTAGACCGAATAAGGAGATTAGGAAGGCGATGAGGAGCATGAACGCGCAGCAGATGAATGGTACTCCATGTTCAGGTATCGTAGCCCCAAGCAGTGGGAACTCTTTCAATTTATAGAATGGAACGCTCAGTGCACTGCCCAAAATTGCCCCTATTCCTTGCGCTGTTCCAACGGCTCCCAGAGCAATCCCACGCTGTTTGGGGGCGGCGCAGTCGCTTACATAGGCGAAAATTGCAGGATAAGCCACGACATAGCCGCTTCCGATGATCACTCCAAACAGGGGGAGCAAAAATTTTAATGGAAACACGAGCGCCAACATGAATCCGAATGTGGCAACACCCAATCCTAGCCGAGCGGCTTGCACTTTTCCAATACGATCCCCAACGGTGCCCAAAACGAGCGACAATATTCCTATTATAACCGCTGGACCAAATATCAACCCGCCATACTCCGACTCGGTGATCTGGAAATGCTCCATCAGAGTCACCTTTGCGTAGGGCAAGATAAACCCTATTCCTGCGAAGATCGTGAATGCGAGAAGGAGAATCATGGGAATCTCGCCCAACATACGCTTGAAGTCGGCAAGGTGAATGCCCTCAACTGGTATCTCTCCCGAATCGTTTACTGCTTCTGATGTGTCGTGCTGAGGGGCTGTATTGGGTAAAAGGACGAGGGCAACGAGAGCAGTCACAAGAAAGAAGACGGCACACGCGTAAAAAGAAGCCTGTTTGGCGATCTTGTCGGGCAGATGAAATGCGAAATGTGCAAGGTCGTTGATAATCCCACCCAGCGCAGGAGCGCAGGCGATACCTGCCATATACGAGATATTGAAGAGACTCATCGCTTTTGCGCGTTCATTAGATCGAGAGTAGTCACTAATGATACCAAATGCGGAGGGCCACAACGCGGCGAGTGCCAAGCCATCCAGAGCGCGAAGGAGCATTAGCATATAGGGGCTTTGAACATGAACTGTGGCGAGGGAGGTGAAGATAGAGACTATGGGGGCGGCGACGAGGAGCCGCTTGCGTCCAATCTTGTCACCCAATGCGCCAAAGGGGGTTTTGAACAGTGCTTCCGTGAGCAAATAGGTGATGGTGACGATGCCTATCCAACTGGAATCGAGACCCAATGCCCGAATATAGACGGGAGTTGCAGAGAAGTTGATCATTCCGTAGGAAATCTCAGCCAATGCCGCAACGATCAAAATTGCCCACATGATGGAGCCAAGCCTCTTTTTTGGCTCGACCACAACATTGGACGATGGAGGGGTAGGCTGTTTCTGCTTGGGGTCCCGCTCTAAGTTCAAAGACACGTTCGCAATCTCTCCCACAACAAAGGTATTACATCTCTTTCCTACGCTAAGAAGCTGCCATTGTTTCGGAATAAAGAGTCCCTTTTAGAAAAGACCTAAAAGCGAGTCTTCTGTTCTCACATTCCTGCCCGGTATGAGCGCGGAAAATACACGGGAAGTGTCTCCTCAGAGGAGAAGTTTTCACTGAGGAGACACTCTATTGTACACTTACTCGATGGTGACTTCGCGTCCTTCATCGGAAGATTTGTAGATGGCATCCATGATTTTGGCAACCATGAGACCATGCTCACCTGTGACGAGAGGCTCTTTGTTGTCTCGAATACACTCTACAAACGCCTTCATTTCGGCGTGGTGTGTGTTGATATTCGAGTTTGGAACCTTCGGCTCAAAGGAGAAGAGGCTACGGTGTCGCTCTTGGGTGATGCTTGGCGGATAGCATTCTGCGCCGCCTTCGGTTCCTAGGAGGGTCACGTTGTGTTCCTCTTGCTTGAGGTTCGCCACAAAGCTCGATTCTAGAACGATAGAGGCACCATTCTCGAAGCGGATGAGGGCGGAGGCGAAATCTTCAACGGTGAACTTTGTATGGTCCCATTGCCCCATGAAGCCAACGATGTCGTCGCGTTTGCCAAATTTCTGGTAGGTCACTCCGCTTGCTGCCACGGGTTTGGGATGTCCCATCATCCAGAGAGTGAGATCGAGTACATGGACACCAATATCAATGAGAGGTCCGCCACCTTGCTTCTCTTTGTCGATGAAGACGCCCCAGCCGGGAATACCGCGTTGGCGGAGCGATTGAGCACGGGCATAGTAGACCTCTCCGATCTCACCGGCATCAATGAATCGTTTGATCGCTTGATTGGTGGGGGCGAAGCGGCTATTATAGCCTATCTGAAGAAACTTCCCCGCCTTGCGAGCGGTCTTCACCATCTCTTCGCCTTGCTTGGCGTTCATGGCGATTGGTTTCTCACAGAGGACGTGCTTGCCCGCTTTCAGCGCGTCTATCGTAGGCTGAAAATGGACATAGTTGGGGGTGCAGACGGAGACTCCATCGATTTCATCAAGCTCAAGTAGTTTGCGATAGTCCTCGAAGGTGTGCTTCGCGTTATACTTCTCTTGGGTGCGTTTGAGTGCTACAGGATCGATGTCGCAGATCGCGTAGATTTCGCAATCATCGGGGATGAGGGAGTAGCCGGGGAGGTGTGCGCCGTTGGCGATACCTCCGGTTCCAATGACGCCAATGCGTACCTTTTTGCTTTTCTTTGCCAACGTAGTGGCTCCTTTCAAGGTGGAGTTTGGGAGGCGGGGAGGAGTGTCCTCCCCTGACTTAACCTCCCTATTCGACTCTCTTCGCGCGATTCCCTGCTTGAAAGCAAGCCTATTTCGAGGCGGTTATAGAGTGATAGGCTAGTGTTGTACGAGGTTCACCTGTTGGGCAGGAGATTGGGTTTTGTTAGCCTTCACATACGCCACCATTTGGGCGAGTAGTTTCTGTTGCGTCTCTTGAGCTTTCTCCATGGAAGCCAACTTCGCTTTGAGTGTGGTGAGCTCTGCATTGTGAGAAGCCGTCAGTTTGGCGATTTTTGCGTTCTGGGCAGTGATTTCTGCCTTGTAGCCTGCCTGAACACTCTCCACTCGCTTGTGTTCTTTCTGAAGCTCATTGAGAATCATGGGAGTGAGCAGGTGGTAGTAGATGGTGAAGGGTTTGCCCTGTTTGTCGTACTGCACGAGGTCGGGAAAGACCTTTGCAACCTCTTCTGCAATCAGTCCATATTGGAGAGGATGACCACCCTTCGAGTCGGCTGACTTGTAGCGGAAGGTGACGGGTCGAAGTTTTAGCAGTTTGTCGCTCACGTTTCCCATGCTTTTGATTTCGTTCTTGAAACGACGGGAGGAGGTCACGGTTCCAAGCTGACCGTTGGCATCAATATACACCGCTACGCCTCCGGTTGCAGTGGCACCGTTGATTCCTGCGATGAGGGTTGCCGTATGGGTTCCTGTGGTTCCAATCCGAATCACACCTGTGTCGGTAGCATTTCCAAGACTTCCAATGGCGATATTGTTGCTTCCTGTGGTGA
>CAMCUQ010000054.1 GCA_945878775.1 Chthonomonas calidirosea | reverse complement strand
ACCTCCCCGATAGCCAATCCCAATGTTGAACTTACCTTTAGAGTTATAGAGCGCTTGATAGCCAAGCCCCGTACTGTTGCCACCCGTCGTGTTTTTGTAGAGTGCTTGATATCCATTGGCGGTATTGGCATAGCCAGAGGTGTTGTTGTAGAGTGCGAAATAGCCATTTGAAACGTTATAGTTGCCTGTTGTGTTATAGTTCAGGGCACCTGTGCCACTGCCGACGTTGCTGTTCCCCGTAGTGTTACTATAGAGGGCATTGACACCCGTCGCAGTGTTGTAGTTACCCGTAGTATTCTTGTAGAGAGCAAAGCTCCCATTTGCTGTGTTGGAGTTGCCCGTTGTGTTAGAGTGGAGGGAATCGAAGCCACTAGAAGTATTAAAGCCACCCGTTGTGTTAGAGAGGAGAGCTTCAGCCCCATTTGCGGTGTTGGAGTTACCCGTGCTATTGAGGATGAGGGCATTGAACCCAATTGCAGTGTTGGCATAGCCAGAGGTGTTGGTGTAGAGGACATTGAATCCATATCCGGTATTACTGTGACCAAAGGTGTTGGACCAGAGGACATTGTACCCAACCGCAGTGTTGTAGTTACCGTTGGCGTTGGAGTAGAGTGCTTCTGCCCCAATGGCGATGTTAAAGCCCCCTGTCTGGTTATTGATAAGGGTTCGATACCCCAAGCCGAGATTGCGTTCGTTTGTGGCATTGTTTGTCATTCCTCCTAAACCAAATAATGTCTGCGCGGTAGCAGGGAAGGAGGTGAGTAAGAGCATATATACGAATACACTCTGTTGGAATAGAAAGGGGAATACGTGTTTTGTGGATTTCATAAGGGACTCCTTTTGAGGTTTTGAGCGATGACTCTGGTTGTGATACTAGAAGATGGAACAGGGATATGTTCGCCTCTCCTCTTGCAAATTCCTACGGTATAGTTCTCTTCTGCCAATTAAGAAATTCAGGAGAGAGTTTTATGGAGGTAGCACGCTTAGGTTAATGCCTGCGTGAAGAAATCGAGAACATGACGATTATAGACTTCTTGCTCGGAGGCGTCTACGCTCACATGGTACGATTTGGGGAGAATCACCATCTGTTTTGGCTCCTCCGCTTCATAAAAGAGGAGCTCTGCATTGTAGGAGGAGATAATATTGTCACGCCCCCCATGCAGTAGCAAGACGGGGCGCGGAGAGATTTGGGAGATAGCAGAGTAGGGAGTGATGTCCTGTTCCGGAATCCAGTGTCTCCCTATCCGATGCGCGAGTGCTCCCGTGATAGGGGCAAAGGGACCAGAGAAAAGTGTTGCTCTGCTATGAATGGCGTTTTCCAGCGTTGCAAACGCTCCATGGGTGGCTACGGCATGGATACGCGCGTCCAGTGCCGTTGTCATTAGACTCACGGCTCCCCCCATCGACAACCCAAAAACGCCCAGCTTCAAGCCTTGCATCTCCTCACGAGAGAGTAAAAAGTCTATGGCTCCTGTGAGATCAAGAATCTCGTTCGCGCCCAGCGTACACACCTTCCCCTCACTGTCTCCCATAGCCCGAAAATCGAATAGCAATACATGAAAGCCTGCATCGTGAAGCAGTCGAGCTTCTGGAAGCATCTCCGTTCGGTTTGCGGGGTGTCCATGGCACAGGATCACTGCCCCTTTGGCTTCTGGCGCGGGAGCAAACCAACCGCGCAGTAGTAACCCATCACTGGAGGGAAAACAGACGTCCTGAACGGGCAGATCATCCCCACGCCATGCGCCTACACGCCGACGCGGCGGATGCGTGGCATAGTAGGCGAAAAGCCATGTCCCAGCGGTGATGATGCAGCCTGACACTAACGTAAGCAGTGCAGATTTTGCGATGGTAGTGTGCATTTTGGGGCGATTCTAGGTCAAAATGAGCAGGGAAGGGAGGAAGGAAGCTTAACTGAGCGGAAGTTGTACCGTGAATGTGCTACCCTGTTCTGGCGCACTGGCGCAGGAGATAGTCCCCCCATGTAGGTCAATAAGGTGCTTAATGAGATAGAGCCCTAGTCCTGTGCCGGGGATACTGCGTATTGCTTCACGCTCGATGCGTTCATATTGGCGAAAGAGGCGCACGATTTGGTCTTCCGTCAATCCAACCCCCTCATCTGTAACATGGAGTGAGACGAGTGTATCGGCATACTCTGCCTGCAGTGTCACCTTGCCTCCTTTGGGGGAGTACTTGATCGCATTTGAGAGCATATTCGCGATAATCTGATTCAGTTTGTCCTCGTCCGCTTCAATGGTATGAGGAACCTGATCGGCAACGTTCAAGACCAGTTCATGCGCGGGGGTAAAGTAGCGATAGAAGCGGTGTCGGCGGGTGAGTTTCTCCAACAACGGACGGATAACGATAGGTTTCTTAATCGCCGATAGTGAACGTCCTGCCTCCAAGCGCGAAACATCCAAAAGTTCATTGATCAAGTCTAGTAAGCGATCCGAATCGGCTTCAATTGCCTCGTGAAACTCCTGTTTGATCTCCTCTGAGAGGGTTTTCTCCTCGTCCTGAAGCATCGTTTGCACATAACCCCGAATGGTCGTTAGCGGGTTTCGTAGCTCGTGTGCCACAAAGCCAATGAAGTCCGACTTCAGCCGGCTCGCCTCTTCTAAGGCTAGTCGCTTCGTGTCCTGCTTGTGCAGTTCATCTTGGAGGCGGAGTTTTTCTTCCAGAGAGTTCTTGAGAGAGTCGTACAGGCGTGCGTTCTCAATGGCAACGGAGGCTTGATTCGCGAAAGCGGAGAGCATTGCAAGGTGGTGATCGGTGAAGAGTGCCGTTTTTATACGGCTATCAACATAGATGATGCCGAGGAGATTGCCTTGGGCAATGAGAGGGACACACACCACAGAGCGCAGGTGGGAGAATTGGACGCTATGACGCGCTGCATAGCGCGGGTCTTCCATGGCATTGTGGGAGACAATGGACTTTTTGCTATTCAAGACCTCTTCCACTAGAGTGCGGCTGATCTCCGCTCGGTTCGACTGGTCTGTACCTGCAAGAGTCTCTTCAAGTGCACGCTTATCAATGTTTCGCAGTGCTTCCCCCCAAACGCGCCCCTTGCGAACATCGACAAGCAAAATAAAACCACGTTCGGCACCAACAAACTGGATCACCTGCTCAATGGCAGTTTCAAGAACTTGGTGCAGATCAAGGCTAGAGTTTAGTAGTTGACCCAACTCAAGCAGAGTCACGAGATAATTGCTTGTCGGCTCCTGTGGAGGAGAAACTCCCTGCATTCTGTCGGCTTCCCTTCTCTTTCAAACACAAGTGTTTTTGTGCCTCTTACAGCATACTTTACTGCTTTAAGACGAGTACATAGGGGAGAGAGTTCCCTTTAAGAACTCCCATTTTTCTCTGAATCACCTGACGGGCGTTCCGAGTCATCCTGATGATCATTATTGCCAGGCTCTGGAACAGGTGCAGAGGGTTCGTTGTCCTTGGAGTGTGTTGGCTCTGGGGGCTTGGTTTCGCCTGTATTGCCTGAGCTCTCTCGCTTCTTCTTAGCAGCGGGGACAGTGGGTATTCCGAAGTCTGTATCGCTTTGGGTACGGCGCGGAGTATCGCCTGAGCCTTGGTTATCCCCAGTTTCGCGACGTTTGCCACTATTCGTGGGCTTGCTTCCGCTCTTGCTGCCCTCTTTTTTTGTATTCGCTGGCTTCGCTTTTCCTGCTAGCGTATCCTTAAAGTAGTAGGCAGCACCTCCTACACCCAAAAGGATGAGGAGCGCAACGAGCAGTATGCCACCTCCCTTGCTGGCGCGTCTTTCGTTTTTACGGTAGCTGGTGACACCTGGATAGACAACCTGTTTTGGTGCCGTGATAGGAATTACGGGAGGAGGAGGAGCCGCTGGCGCAGGAGCCTGTTTTGCGGATGCGGTTCCGGCAGCCTGACTTGCAAGGGCATCGCGTAAGTCGTGCGCTGAGGAGTAACGATCCTTGGGGTCTTTTGCCAAGAGGCGCATCACGATGGCTTCTATTTCGGCAGAGATGTTTTTGACGCGTTTACTCAGGGGGGGAGGCATTTCGGTCAAGTGTTTCATCATGATCGCGCCGGGGTTATCTGCCGAAAACGGCTGAATCCCGGTCAGGAACTCATAGAAAACCACTCCAAGCGCATACAGATCGGTGCGTCCATCCTGTTTCTCGCCCTTCAGTTGCTCTGGAGCCATGTATTGGGCAGTTCCCACAACGACACTAGACTGACTACTAGAGGAGGCATCAAGGACACGCGCCAAGCCGAAGTCCATCAGCTTCACCGTGCCATCGTTACAAACAAAAATATTTTCGGGCTTAATATCTCTGTGCAGTATGCCTTTGCCGTGTGCTGTCTCCAATGCACGGCAAAGTTGGGGAGCCATCTCCTCAAACTTGGGGCGATGGGGTCCCTTCAGGCATTGGCGTAGGGAGGCTCCCTGCAATAACTCCATGATAATGCAGATTTTACCGGAGGCAGGGTCTTCCAGTTGATCGAAGACCGTCACAATATTGGGATGTGTGAGACCTGCAAGCGCCTGCGCCTCACGCATAAATCGTTGTGCCGCCTTATCCTGCTCGGTAAGGTGGGGGGCAATAACTTTGAGGGCGACTTCCCGTAGAAGGCGTGTGTCGTGTGCTCTGTAAACAATGCCCATGCCACCAATACCCAATTGGGAATCGACTCTGTAGCGATCTGCAACTACGGTTCCTATCATGGAGCTTCTCCTGAGTATTGCCCCGAATATCGATGGGGTCTGAAAAGGTGTTTCCTATTTTAGCGATGCCGGCGTGCAAAGTCAAGGGCATGGTAGGTAAGAATGATGTCTGCGCCGGCACGTTTGAACGCTGTTAGAGTCTCATCCACCACACGCGCCTCATCAATCCAGCCATTTTGAGCTGCGGCTTTCACCATGCTGTATTCACCTGAGACATTGTACACCGCAAGAGGAGTGTTGAACTGTTCTCGCGCATCGCGTAGAATATCCAGATACGCAAGACCGGGTTTCACCATTACAATGTCTGCCCCTTCATCAATATCGAGCGCGATCTCACGTAGTGCTTCGCGCCGATTGGGGGGGTCCATCTGATAGGTTCGTCTGTCGCCAAATTTTGGTGCGCTATCCGCCGCCTCTCGAAAGGGTCCATAATACCCGCTGGTAAACTTGGCACTATAGGACATTATCGGTACATGAGTATACCCTGAATTATCTAATCCTTCACGTATTGCACTCACCCGACCATCCATCATGTCCGAAGGCGCAATAATATCTGCACCCGCCTCTACATAACAGACGGAGGAACGGGTCAAAAGTTCTAAAGTGGGATCGTTTGCCACATCTCCATTTTCAAGGACGCCGCAATGCCCGTGGTCTGTGTATTCACACATGCACACATCTGGCACGAGCAGAATCGCGTTCCCAAATCGTTTGCGGAGTGCTCTTAGGGCAGTCGGCACGATACCATTCTCGTCATAACCTCCGCTCCCTACCGCGTCCTTTTTGTTTGGAATGCCGAAGAGCATGATCGCGGGAATATTGAGGGCGATAATACCCTCGACTTCACGGCAGAGGTCCTCCACAGTGAAGCGAGAGATGCCCGGCATAGAGGGGATTGAACGGCTCTCTGCCTCCTCCGTGACAAACATCGGATAGAGAAGATCGTCTACCGTCACCTGTGTTTCGCGCACCAAACGGCGCATCAGCTCTGAGCTTCTGAGGCGGCGCGGGCGGTGTAGAAGACTAGACATGAGTGCTCTCCGTCTGAAAGGTTGCCTCTAATGCAGAGACCAGTCCGGGAATAGTATGCTCCGAGGCGACTGTAGCCAGCGTCAAGCCGAACTCTTGGGCAGTATCTGCGGTGATGGGTCCAATCGCCACCAGTTTGGTAGTACCAATAAGGGTTGAGGCGGGCAAATCGCTGCCCTCTGTAATCGCTTGCACAAAATTACGAACGGTTGATGAGGAGGTAAAGGTGATCGCGTCTATCTCCCCCTCGTGCAGTTGTGTGCGTAGCTCCTCCACCGCCTCACCATCGAAGAGGGTTTCATAGATCGGAACCACAAAAACCATTGCGCCCTTTTCTGCCAGCTTGTCTGGCAAAATCTCTCTGGCTTCACTGGCACGCGGAATCAAAATGCGCTTGCCTGCAATGTCTGCATCGGGAAATTGCTCCAATATCGCCTCTGCCACCGCCTCGGTTGGCACGAAGTCGGCGCGAAGTGAGAGTTGCTGTTGCAGAGCCTCTGCTGTTGCGGGACCAATGGTGGCGATCTTCGTTTTTGCAAAGGCACGCGAATCCAATCCAAGGGCGCGAAGCCTTGCTGCCAAGATAGGAACGGCATTGGCACTCGTGAGGATCACCCAGTCGAAAGTGTCCAGAATCCGCAGTATGGCATCAATCGGGGTTGTGTCCTCTAGGGGCGCGATCCGAATGACAGGGAACTCCAACGGCTCTGCACCTCTTGAGCGGAGGAGATCGCTCAATGCGCTCGCCTGCTCTCTGGCGCGTGTCACGACGATCCTTTTACCGAAAAGCGGGCGTGTATTCGGATCGTCAAACCACTTCAAGCTCTCACGGAGTTTTACCACATCCCCCACGATACAAACCGCAGGGGGCTTCAAATTCGCCTCTCGTACTCGCTCTGCAATGGTTTCTAGCGTTCCTGTAACCACTCTCTGGCGTGTCCAAGTACCCCATTGTACGAGGGCTACTGGCGTTTCAGGGGATCGTCCGTGTTCCTGCAATCGCGCCGTTATCTCAGGAAGTGCCTCCACACCCATCAAAAAGATAAGTGTGTCTGCGGCATGGGCAAGTTTTGACCAATCTCGTCTTTGTTCTGCGACACCCGGTGCACGTGTGCCAGACTCCCGGCTGTCGTCCCGCTCGTGTCCTGTGACAATGGCAAAAGAGGAGGCGGCATCTCGATGTGTAACGGGGATACCTGCGTAGGCAGGGGCGGCAATTGCGGAGGTGACGCCCGGTACAATCTCAAATGGGACACCCGCCTCATGGCAGACCTCAGCCTCTTCACCTCCTCGTCCAAATACAAAGGGATCGCCCCCTTTGAGACGCACTACCGATTTTCCCTCTTGCGCTCTTGCGACGATCAGGGCGTTTATGTCGGGCTGTCGCATCGCGTGATTCGCGCTCGCCTTACCCACGTAGACCTTCTCCGCGTCTTTGCGTGTGTGCTGAAGGAGTGCGGGGTGAGCAAGCCTATCATAGACGATCACATCTGCAGTACGCAATAATTCTTTGCCGCGTACCGTGATCAATTGCGGATCGCCGGGACCCGCTCCCACAAGGTAGACCGTCCCAAAACTGTTGCTAGTGCTCAATGTGTCTCTCTATCCTACTCTGGTAATGTCCATACAATGGGCGGTGCTCCCTGCTCCTCTAGCAGTCGGTTCACCGCCGAAAAATGCCGACACCCGAAAAATCCGCGATGTGCGGAGAGAGGGGAGGGGTGTACCGCCTTGAGAAGAGTATGCTTCTCTGCGTCGATTGTTTCGGCACGTTTTTGGGCAGGAGAACCCCACAACAAAAAAATAACCTGTCGATCCAGTTGGTTTACCTGCTCCAGTATCGCCCCTGTGAACCGCTCCCAACCCCGATTGCGGTGCGATAACGGAGTCTCTGCCTGCACCGTTAAAACCGTGTTTAGCATGAGAATGCCTTGCTCTGCCCACGGGGTAAGATAGCCCTGCGAAGCCATCGGGATTCCCAGATCATCTCGCAACTCTTTACAGATATTTACGAGAGAGGGCGGAGGTTTGACGCCCGGCAATACAGAAAAGCATAGCCCATGTGCCTGACCTTCGCCGTGATACGGGTCTTGTCCCAAAATGACCACCCGTACCCGATTCAAAGGCGTCAATTTGAGGGCAGTAAATACATTCTCCTTTGAGGGGTAAATTGTATTCAAGCGACGCTCTGAATCCAGAAATGCCTCTAACTCCGCGAGATACGGTTCTTCCCTTTCCGATTTCAGTGCCTCTTGCCAATCTGGAGGGAGAGCTTGAAAGATCATCGGAGATCGTCGTTTTCGCCATAACGTGATATTAACGTATCGTGACGCTCCGAACTTTCAAGTTCAGGGTAGTCTAGCGTGTAATGTAAGCCACGACTCTCTTTTCTGTTTAGGGCAGAGCGGACAATGAGCCAAGCCACAAGATTCAGGTTTTCCAACTCCATATATTCGACTGAGGGAGCATGATGGTAAGGCAATTTATGTCTATGCTCACCCAGTTGGGTCTTTACTTGTTGTAACTCGGTGGTCGTTCGCACAATGCCCACACTTCTCTGCATGAGACGCTGAACGGCTTTCTGTATCTCTGCAATCTCCTGCGGTTCTGTTTCCACACTGACCGGGCGAAAACCCTCCATTGTGATTCCGTATTTTTGGGGTAAAGCCCGATTTGTGTGCTGAAGCGTGTGTTGTGCTGCCCGGTAGGCAAAAACCATCGCCTCTAAGAGTGAATTCGAGGCGAGTCTATTCGCGCCATGGACTCCGGTACAGGCAACCTCTCCTGCGGCGTAGAGGCGAGAAATGCAGGTTGCTCCATGGAGATCGGTAACGACACCTCCGCACTGGTAGTGCTGAGCAGGAACCACGGGAATCGGCTCTTTGGATATGTCGATCCCTACCTGTAGACACCGTTCATAGATGGTGGGGAAGTGGTGCTGTAGCTTCTCTAAGGGGATGCACGTCGCATCAAGGTAGACGCATTCCGCTTCCGTCTTTTTGATCTCTTGCACAATTGAACGGGCAACAATGTCTCTTGGGGCAAGATCGCCTAGTGGATGATAACGGGGCATAAATGCCTTCCCCTTATCATTACGCAAGATAGCCCCTTCGCCTCGGAGTGCCTCGGTGATCAGGAAGGCGCGGGCTTTGGGGTGATAGAGGGTGGTTGGGTGGAACTGAACAAACTCCATGTTGGCGATAGGGGCACCTGCGCGCCACGCCATTGCCACACCGTCCCCTGTTGCTACCAGCGGGTTTGTCGTATGCTCATAGACCTGACCGCTCCCACCTGTCGCCAAGAGAGTCGTCTTCGCACGGAACTCTACCCGCTCGCCTGTTTGTCCATCCAAGGCGATTGCCCCCGCACACAGACTTCCCTCTTCCTCTGTGTGCCAGAGAAGTAGGTCAATCACGAAATAGTGTTCCAAGACCTCTATTTGCGGTGTATGACGCACGGCTTCCAAGAGCGTGCGCTCACACTCCCAACCCGTATAGTCTGCGGTGTGAACGATACGGTTGCGCGAGTGTCCACCTTCACGTCCCAAGGAAAGCGCAGGATTTCCTTGCGCGTCATCCGCCATATCGAAGTTCGCGCCCATCTGCATCAGTTCTTTAATGCGTTCCGGACCCTCGCGTACTAGAACTTCAACGGCAGCCTCATTGCACAGTCCTGCCCCCGCGATGAGGGTATCCTGCACATGTAGCTCAAAAGAATCGTTTCCTGCGAGTACCCCGGCAATACCCCCTTGTGCCCAACTGCTGTTTGCATCGGTACGTTTACGTTTGGTTAAGAGGGTGACAGAGCCATGCGGTGCCAAATGAAGAGCATAGGTAAGACCCGCCAAGCCGCTACCAATCACCAGAAAGTCTGTCTCAATAGTACGCATAGTATCGGATCACCCTTTCCAACGGTCACTGCTTGCTTTGCGCTAAAAGCGATTCGGCAAGGGCAGTACCCAACTCTTCTGACTGAGAGTTTTTTCCAATCTTATTGTCTGTCCAGAGCGTGCGCCCATCTTCAGACGCGAGAACGCCTCGAATCATCAACTGGTCGTCACTGATCTCTGCAAATGCACCTGCGGGAATAGAGCATCCCCCCTCCAAACGCCGTAAAAAGGCACGCTCGGCGCGAACCGCCTCTGCGGTATTGGCATGATGGAGTGGAAGCAAGAGAGCTCTCAAATCGTCATTATCGGCACGGGCTTCCAATGCCAACGCGCCTTGTCCCACTGCCGGACAGCAAATGTCTGGTGCAAGCCTCTCGGTAATTCGTGCCCCTAAGCCCAATCGGTTCAGCCCCGCGCACGCCAGCATGATGGCGTCATATTCGCCAGTGTCCAGTTTTCGAAGGCGGGTGTCTAGGTTCCCCCGCAACTCTTGCAGTTGTAGATCGGGACGTAAAGCCCGTATTTGAGTTTGGCGACGAAGGGAGCTTGTGCCAACGGTTGCGCCGTGAGGGAGGGTGAGAAGGGTGGCAGAATCGCGACAGAGAAGCGCATCAAGAGGGTCTTCGCGGAGGGGAATACAGACGAGTGCCAAGCCCTGTGGGAGGTCGCTTGGCATGTCTTTGAGGCTATGCACACCGAGGTCGATCTCTCCGTCTAGGAGAGCCTGTTCGATCTCTTTTACAAACATCCCTTTGGTTCCAACCGCCGCAAAAGGGACGTTCTGGCGGGCATCTCCCGTTGTTTGAATCGTCTGGACGACGAAATCAAGTTCGGGATAGAGGGCTTGTATCTGTTGGACGACGAGATTGGTTTGTGTGCGGGCTAGTAGGCTACCGCGTGTTCCGACTCGTATCCGTTTACGGTGTGGGTTCAAGTCCAAATTGTCCAAAAACGGTGGGAATGTTACCGTTTACTACGAACGATGGTAAGGCTCATGTCGGCGCGGTTTCGGCTCACCACAATGGTGGGATCAAAGCGGTAAGGCAGCATAGGATTCCACAAGCCCGCTCCCTCAATCGCGCGTTCCAAGTCCTCCCGGCGTCCGGGCTTTTGTTGTTCTGCGGCATAGGCGATTACGCTGATGATCTGGTCATCTTTAGGGTATCGCTTATCTATCTCAAATTCTACCTCATATCGGTCATTTCCGACAGACTTCAATTCCCATTTTTGTCCCGTGCGGTTATGGCGTGCCACCACGACCAAATAGACCTGTGGGGTAGGAGGGGAGGGGATATGTACTGCTATCTTTACGGTTTGCCCCACCTCTGCAAGGCTCGGTGCGATCCTTCCTGCCATTATCTGCAAATAGTCCGATGTCGCCTTGCTTCCTGCTTCCGAATCTACCGCCTCCAACTTTACGGGATCGAGCCACGCCGCGATAGTCTTCGTTTCGCGTCCGCCCGCCTTAAAGGTCTCCTGTTGCATCCAGTACACCTTCGCCACTCCTACGAGGTCTTGGCTGTCGGGTCCTATCACCTTTAGCATCAGCGCACCCGGCTGTTTTCGCTCCTCATAGAGAGGCTTCTTTTGTTCTGGGGTTTTCAAGCGGAAGAGTATTTGATCTGCTACTGCTCCCCCTGCTGAGATTACACCCCGTTGAATGGGGCTGATGACTGCCGCCGCTTGACTACTTGTCACCGCCTGCACACCTGCACGGAGCGGATTTCGCACAAAATCGGTTGCGCCCCCCACAAAGCGTGTGATGCCACCAAAAACACTTGTCAAAAAGCCAGTGCGCTTCTTGTCGATGTGGAGAATACGGCGTGGAACCGCAAGCGCATACTCACCTAGTTCGTCGGTACGTGCATAGTCTACCACTTTATTGTTGTCGTCATACACAGCGACATAGGCGTTTGGAACTGGACGCCCCGCTTTGTTCAGCACTTTGCCTGTTGCCCAAACATAGTCCTCGGCATGAGAGGCGCAGGCAAACGTCATGAGGCAAGCGACAGCAAGCGTGAGCCGTGATAGAGAACGCAAACCTTGATGAAAATGGGACAACATCTTTTTGATCCTCTTCCGAGCGCGACGAACAATGTAGATAGATTCTGCAATCTCTGTGACTATCCAACCCTAATTGGTGCTCGCACCCTTCGGTAGCACGGGCGTCTTGGATTTCCACATACTATGATCTTTATCGACAAGAGCCATCATCAGCTCTTCCATCCCTCTGAAACGCCAAACGGACTCTGCTGTGACGGCAAAAAAGGTCGGAGTACTCTGAACCCCAGAACTAAAACCTGCTTTGAGGTCTTCCTCTACCCGTTTTTTGACTTCAGGACTCTTAACGTCCTTCAGGTACTTCTCGACATCCAGGTTCATCTTTTCTGCCATTATCGCGAAGTTTCTGGGCGTGAAGTCTATCTGGTCTAGCATATCTTGGTTGTCAAAAATGGCGTCCTGCATATCCCAGAATTTTCCTTGCAGTGCAGCTGCTTCGGTGGCTTTCGCCGCATCTGTACCCCATTTATGTTTTACGAGGGGGTTGTGTCGATAGCCTAGCACCACTTTCCCCTTGTACCGCTCAATGAGTCCCATGAAGGGGGCATGAGCCTGCTTACAGGACTCACACTGAAGATCGGCAAATTCCATGAGCAGAAGCGGGGCATCTTTCGGACCCTTGAAATGCGTTTTGGTTCCTATCAGTGTGTTCCGGTGCAGTATCGCGTTGGAAGGAGGACGTTTGCCATCCTGCTCCGATTTTACTCGCTCGTATTGTTTATACACCACTGGTGTGTAGATGGAAACAACCATCACTACTACAAAGCTGAGTACGCCAGTAACGAGTTTTTGCTCGCCATCTAGCTTCTGTCCCGATAGCCATTTGTCATAAGTCGAGACCAACGCGAGCAATGTGACCAGTGAAGCGGAGGTGAAACACCATGGGCAGAACGCAAATATCACATAGAGTGCGGTATATTGAAGCCACCACGAGATAACTGCACCTGCCAAAGCCAAGCCCCAGACCATACCATCCAAACGGCTCAACTCTAGAGTAGGCTCGCTGCTATTCCGTAGGAGTTTCATTCTCTTGATACTCAGAACCAAGAGTACAACGTACATTCCAAGCCCGAACAACGCCGTCGGGATGGGACCCAAATGGCTATAGGCACTCTTTAGGACAGTGCCACAAGTTGCGGGACCTGCGCTGCAACCCATCGTCATTTCGGGACGAAAATGCCGAAATGTAAGGTAGCTAGCGACGACGATCCCCGCTAAGGAGAGTAAGAGAGTGAGAAAGTTGGTTAAGACACGTTTCATAGTTATTCCATTATACTGTGTAGAGGAGGTAGACTGCAACGTCTTACCTCACTGTTCCAAGCGAAAAACAAGAAGATAATTTGAGGAATCGGCAAACAGTGAGACTCCACAAAGCGTATTAGCGGTTTGGAAAGGAATTAGATGACACAATGTTCTTTGCGTTAAAAGACAATACTACTCATGCGCTCCAAGCTTTGCGCCAAAATTGGGTGCGATCTCTGCTTACCATGAGTGGTATTACGGTTGGAATGCTCGCTGTCGTCACCCTGGTTGCGATATTGCAGGGGGTGAAAGTGGAGGTTCAGCGGGAAGTCGAAGGGTTGGGAGCCAATATTATTATTATTGTGCCAGGAAAGCTGGATGATAGCGGTATGCCAAACCCCATGGCGATGATCGGCGTCTCTCCATTTACCCAACGCGATATTGAAGCTTTGCGTAAGGTTCCGGGTGTTGATAAACTCGCCCCCGTGCTTTTTGTTTCGGGAACCATTGAAGGAGCTAAGAATAAAGCCGTCTCTGGGCTTGTGGTCGGAACCAACTCCGAAGGTGTGGATATGAACCCAACACCACTCCAAGAGGGTAGGCGTTTCCTACAGAGTGATCTCGATCTGAATGTGTGTATTTTGGGTGCGAAACAGAAAGAGGAGCTTTTTGGCAAGGTTTCCGCGCTTGGTAAGCAGGTGGGTGTCAATGGGAAACAGTGGCGGGTGATAGGAGTGCTTCAAAAGCCTGGTACAGATGGTGGGCTTGGAAACTCGATGCTGGGGCTGAGCGAGATCGTATACCTACCTGAACGGGCAGTTCGTCGTGAACTGACGGGGTGGCAGATGAATCGAATCGTTCTCACGACTGACTACGCTCATCCTGCCGAAACGATGATTCAGAGCCTGAACAGCACGATGCTCAAGGTTCATAATGGGAGAGAGGTGTATGGGATCATCACGCAGAAGAAGGGCTTGGCGTTGGTGGTTCGCCTTGTCTCTATGGCGCAGGCACTCCTCGTCTTGATCGCTGCCATCTCTCTATTTGTGGCGGGCGTAGGAATCATGAATATTATGTTGGTCACGGTGACGGAGCGAACGAGAGAGATCGGGATTCGTAAAACAGTGGGTGCAAAGCGCAAAGACATTTTTCTTCAGTTCCTTGTTGAGGCGGTTGTTTTGGCACTTTTAGGCGGTCTCTTGGGCTTAATCCTGTCTCAGGGGATATGCTCACTCATCGCCAAATTTTCTCCTCTCACGCCCATACTCTCCTTGCCTGTGGTGCTTATGGGCTTGGCACTGTGTCTCACTGTGGGAACCCTATTCGGTGTCGCCCCTGCGGTGCGTGCCTCCCGACTCAACCCCATTGATGCTTTGAGGTATGAATAGGGAGTAAATATCGAAAATTTATCACATTCCTCCTAAAACGGCTTGACGGAATGACCAATATTCGCATATAATTTCGCCACAGATAGCGAAATTGTTCGCATGCTTTTGTAATAATGCGAGCAACGAATGTTTGTTCTCTCATGTAGAAGGAGGAATGGCGGAAAAATATGAAACACAGCCGTATCGGGCGGGCGTGTGGTGTGTGGATGGCAATGCTGTTGCTACTCTTGCCTAGAATGGCAAGAGCGGGTGAAGCGGTACAGTTGCCAACCTTTGAATCTGGTGAGTACAAGATTATTCTCTTTGCCTTGTTTTCTGGTATCGTCTCGATTATTGTGGGGCTTATTTGGGGCAATCAGGTCAAATCTCAAAGTCCCGGAACGCCACGTATGGAAGAAGTGGGCAAGGCTATTCGAGACGGCTCATTGGCATATTTGCGTCAGCAGGTGAAGCTGATGGTTCCGCTCGTAATTGCCATTGCCATTGGTCTCTTCTTTCTTTATAAGGGACAGAGCAACCTTGGCTATGGCACCACTGAAGCGCTTGGAGTTGCGATTTTCTTTTGTGTCGGTGTCGCCGCCTCCTACAGTGCCGGTTATGTGGGCATGGGAATGGCGACCATTGGAAACCAACGTACCGCGAATCAAGCCCGCACCACTTTTAAGGGGGCGTTAGAGACAGCATTCCGCGCAGGCGCGGTCTCTGGAATGATGACCGTTGGCTTGGGGCTTATTGGAGCCTGCATCGTCTTTTTGCTTTTCAGAGAGAAAGCGATGCTCATCCTTATTGGTTTCGGTTTTGGAGGCTCTCTTGCCGCGCTCTTCATGCGTGTTGGTGGAGGCATCTTTACCAAAGCCGCCGATGTGGGCGCAGACCTTGTGGGTAAGCTTGAGGCAGGAATCCCCGAAGACGATCCCCGTAACCCCGCCACTATTGCCGATAACGTCGGCGATAACGTGGGAGACTGTGCGGGTATGGCGGCAGACATATTCGAGAGTTATGAAGTGACTCTCGTTGCAGCCATTATCCTCGGTGCGGCGATAGTTCCCGCTGAACTCTGGCAGACCATCCCTGCGCTTAAAGGGAGTGCTCTCCAACTTGTCATGTATCCGCTCATTGTTCGTGCGGCAGGGGTTTTCGCCTCCATCATTGGAGTGTTGGCGGTGAAGGGCGAAGACCGAGAAGACCTCGATCCGATGCAACCCATCAACAAGGGGTTCTGGATTTCTGCTATCGTTGCGACTATTCTGTTTGGTATCGGCTCCTTCTTTTACTTCAAAGACGGCGTCCAGCTGAGAGCACCAGATAACTCTGGCATGATCACCTATGAGTGGTGGCGGTTCTTCCTCTGTACGTTCATCGGTCTCGTGCTTGCGGTCGTCATTGGACGCCTCACGGAGTACTTCACCTCTACAGCAAACAAGCCTGTGAAGGAGATCGCTTACGCCTCCAAAACGGGTCCCGCGACCATGATTATCTCTGGGTTCTCTTTCGGTATGGAGAGTTCTGTCTGGAGTGCCTTGGCGATTGGAATGACGCTCCTCTTCGCGCTTATGGTCTTTCCGGGGAACGCTCTTCTTGCCGCCTATGGTATCGCCCTTGCGGGGCTTGGCTTGTTGACCACCACGGGCTATATCCTTGCGATGGACACCTTTGGTCCCATCACAGACAACGCCAACGGTATCTTCGAGATGTCGGGCGTTTTGGAAGAGGATCGCCTTGCGGGGCACGCTATTTCAAAAGGTGGCCTCTCTGGTGACAAGATCGTAACCCGACTCGATGCGGTTGGAAACACGACGAAGGCACTGACGAAGGGGTTTGCTATTGCGACAGCGGTTATCGCGGCAGTGGCACTCTTCCGCTCATTTATGACGGACGCTCATTTGCTTCCGCCTACGGATGGCGCGGCTTGGGCGAAGATCGCAGAGGAATTGGGACATGGGCGCATCGTTGGTATCCCTCTCGATGTTCCTGAGGTCTTTATCGGGCTTCTCATTGGAGGCGCGGCTCCCTTCCTGTTCTCGTCGTTTGCTATCAACGCGGTAGGACGTGCTGCCTTCCAATTGATTGAAGAGGTACGTCGTCAGTTCCGAGAAGACCCCGGGATCATGTTGGGAACTAGCAAACCGGACTATGCACGGTGCGTCGCTATCTCCACCACTGCGGCACAGAAAGAGCTACTAGGTCCCGGTATTCTGGGAGTGGTGTTGCCTATTCTGGTCGGTTTTGGATTGGGCTTCCGTCGCCCCGATGTGGGAGCTGCTGCGCTCGGTGGATACCTTGCCGGTGCGATTGTCTCAGGGCAGTTGCTCGCGGTTTTGCTCTCGAACTCTGGTGGTGCGTGGGATAATGCCAAGAAGAAGATCGAGGACGGTCTTTTTGGAGGCAAAGGAACCGAGTATCACAAGGCGGCTATTGTTTGCGACACTGTGGGAGACCCCTTTAAGGATACGGCAGGACCCGCTTTGAATCCGCTGATCAAGGTTATGAACCTGACGGGAATCCTGATTGCCGGAATCGTGACGCAGGACATTCCGTTAGCGGTACGTATTACCATTGTCGTCGTCTCGCTTCTCATCCTCACTGGAGCAATCCTCTTCAGCAAGCGTGGAGGGATTGCCGAAAGCCTTCAGGAGATGGGAGAGTAGTTTTTGGTATAGTGCGTGCAAATAAGTACCCCGCAGAGGCTTATGTAATGCCTCTGCGGGGTACTTTCGTGTTTTAAACGGGGCTTTTTAGTGCTGAACGATGTTGACCTTCTGGATGGGAGCGTTGTTCTTGGTGTTTTGTACGTAGGCGGCGAGCTTGACGAGGAGCTTCTGCTGTTCTGCTTGGGCTTGCTCTAGTGATGCCAGCTTCACCCTCAAAGCCATGACCTCTGACTTGTGAGAGGCTTTCAAGGCAGAGATTTCTGTTTTATACCCTATCTGGACGCTTTCTACTTTCTTGGTCGCCTTCTGAAGCTCATTGAGTATCATGGGGGTGAGCAAGTGGTAGTAGATGGTGAAGGGTTTGCCTTGCTTGTCGTACTGCACGAGGTCGGGAAACACTTTCGCTACCTCTTCTGCGATTAGTCCATATTGGAGAGGATGACCACCCTTCGAGTCGGCAGACTTGTAGCGGAAGGTGACAGGTCTGAGGTTGAGCAGTTTGTTACTCACATTACCCATGCTCTTGATTTCGTTCTTGAAACGACGGGAAGAGGTCACGGTTCCTAGTTGTCCGTTGGCATCGATATACACCGCTACGCCTCCAGTTGCGGTAGCACCGTTGATTCCTGCGATGAGGGTTGCTGTGTGGGTTCCTGTGGTTCCAATACGAATCACACCGGTGTCGGTAGCGTTTCCAAGGCTCCCAATGGCGATGTTGTTGCTCCCTGTGGTGATGCCAAAACCTCCCCGATAGCCAAGCCCAAGATTGAACTTGCCTTTGGAGTTATAAAGAGATTGATAGCCGATCCCAGTATTGTTGCCCCCCGTCGTGTTTTTGTAGAGTGCTTGATACCCATTGGCGGTATTGGCATAGCCAGATGTGTTTAAGTAGAGTGCATAGTAGCCATCTGCGGTGTTATAATTGCCTGTTGTGTTATAGTTAAGTGCGCCTGTGCCATTTGCGGTGTTGGAGTTGCCCGTGGTGTTGCTGTAGAGTGCGTTGACACCAGCCGCCGTGTTATAGTTACCCGTTGTGTTTTTGTAGAGAGTAAAACTACCATTTGCGACATTGGAGTTACCCGTCGTGTTAAAGTAGAGGGAGGAGGTACCATTCGCCGTGTTGTAGTTCCCTGTCGTGTTGGAGTAGAGGGCTTGAGACCCATTCGCGGTGTTGTTGGCGCCTGTCGTGTTTCCTAGAAGTGCGCCATACCCACTTGCCGTATTATTGCTCCCTGTGGTGTTGCTGTAGAGGGCAGAATAGCCACTTACGGTATTGGAGGCGCCTGTGGTGTTGCTGTAGATGGCATAGGTACCATTCGCGATGTTGTTTTCCCCTGTTGTGTTGGAGTAGAGGGACTGGTAGCCATTCGCGATGTTGTTTTCCCCTGTTGTGTTGGAGTAGAGGGAGGAGGTACCATTCGCCGTGTTGTAGTTCCCTGTCGTGTTGGAGACGAGGGACCAGTTACCATTCGCCGTGTTGTAGTTCCCTGTCGTGTTGGAGACGAGGGACCAGTAGCCATTCGCGGTGTTGTTGGAGCCAGTTGTGTTGAAATAGAGGGAAGCATAGCCATTTGCGGTGTTGTAGTTCCCTGTTGTGTTAGAGTAGAGGGCTTGAAGACCAAACGCACTGTTTTGGGACCCTGTAGTGTTGCGGTAGAGGGAGTAGTAACCAAAAGCGGAGTTGCCGTCTCCCGATGTGTTGGAGGCGAGAGCACCGGTGCCAAATAGCGTATTCTGCGCCGCCGCAGGCAGGGAGGAGAGAAAGAGTACGGACACAATTGCACCGTGTAAGAGAGAGGGGAACTTTTTCATTGTGGTCTCCTTTGTCGTGATATTATTTTGCGAACCTAAGACCAACTTTCTATTCTGCTAGCGTTCTCTATTCTCCTGCCACTCCCTCGAAAAAATGACATTTGTAGAAAAACACCCCGCACTGGTCTGTGTATGAGCCAGTGTGGGGCATTGTTTTTTCTTCAGAACGAGAAAGTAGCAGATTTTGAGTTCTTCTGTTCTGGGGATAGGTCTTAGGCAGTGAGCGATTCCCGTTTGACGGGAGCTAAAGGCTCCGGTTCCGGTTGGGATAAGCCGAGTAGGTCACGCCCCGCCGCCGTAAAATCTTGTGCCGTCAGCATACAGAGCCTATGGAGAATGGGGATTGCGCCATGCTCAATAAAGTGGTCTGGTATGCCAAACAACTGCACCTTCACATCCGTCAAGCCATGTTTTGCAAGCACCTCTAGGACGCCAGAGCCGACGCCACCAGCAAGAATACCCTCTTCCATGACTATCAGATGACGGGTACGGCGTGCCACATCCAAAATCGTCTCTTCGTCCAGAGGCTTTGCCCAACGTAGGTTTAC
>CAMCUQ010000053.1 GCA_945878775.1 Chthonomonas calidirosea | reverse complement strand
CGGATATACTTACGCTACAGAGCGAGACATCCGCATGGGAGAGAGAGCGGAACTCCACTCCCCACACCGTCAAATGGCGCTTCGCTAAGGAAGAGGCGAGAGTCAAACTCAGAAAACTCTACCCCCTCTTGAAATACCAATCTTTAGGCGAATGAACTACTAAGGGTCTGTAAATTTATAAGTTCCCTATTTCGGGAAATATGCAGTGGGTACTAGGTCTTAGGGTATGGTTCTATTTGGAGCAGATGATATTGATGGGTGATGTTCAAAGTCGCCATCAATTCGTCTGTGGTTCAGACCTTAGTTTCCAGTAAATCATAGCGTATTGGGAGCTTGAATTGGCTCCCTCCTCGCCTTTTGCCTTCGATATGCGCTCACTCCGGTGACTAGATGCATGGTGGCACTCGCCTTTTATCGGACAGCCCACCCCTCGTGACGGTATAAACGGCCCTGAAAGCCGGAAACTAAAGTATAGAGGTGCGAAAGGAAAGAAAAGAGGTGCAAAGGCTACAATTGCTGGAAATCGAGGACCAACCTTGGTGCCCGGCGTTTCTTCGGGACGCACTAACGGACTACCTGCAGCATGTTCTAAAACTGGCTCAGCCGTACCGACCTATGGCAGAACCCCTGGCGCAGGCACTCTGCCATTCTGGGGCGGAGCGCATCATAGACCTGGGCTCCGGCGCGGGCGGTCCCTGGCTCCAGCTGGAGCAGACATTGGCGGAGCAGGGCGTAAATATCCCCATTTTGTTGACAGACCGCTATCCGAACACAAGAGCCATCAGCAAATTCAAAGTGCAAGGCAAAGGAATTGACTACTTCCCCGATCCCGTAGACGCCACTCAGGTACCTTCTACCCTCCTTGGATTCCGTACACTCTTCTCCTCTTTCCACCACTTTCCGCCCGAACAGGCAAGTGCAATCCTCGAAGACGCTGTACGGAAACGTCAGGGCATCGCGATCTTTGAGCTGACACAGCGGAAAACAGGTCCGATCATCACGATGCTGTTGGTTCCTCTTTTCGTCTGGCTGATGACACCGTTTATTCGTCCTTTGCGTTTGTCACGCCTGTTCTTTACATATCTGATCCCACTGATCCCGCTTGTGGCATTTTTTGATGGCTTCGTCTCGTGCCTGCGCACCTACACTCCCGCCGAAATGAAAAAGATGACTGCGGCGTTTCAAAACCAGGGCTATCTCTGGCAGACAGGCGAAGAGCGCCTGAAGGGAGCCCCAGGCGTCGTGACCTACCTCATCGGCTACCCGGCTGAACAGGCGGCAAATGGTCAGGGGCAGTCAGAAAGGACAAGCGTATGACAGCCGTACAGACCAAGACAGCGCAGAAATCTGCACATGGACCACGCAGCGTCAACCGCCTTTCCACCGATCCATATCGCTACAATTAGGAATGCTAAGCCTGCTTTGTTATCGAGTAAGCAGTTGGGCTACCCTTCGAGGCAGGTATAGATTTCAGGTTGTGACATGGGCAACGACTTCAAAAAAACAAAAGATAGCGTCCACTATGGTATATCACAAACACCACATTTATACTTTTACGAACCCTAAGCTATGTCCGGCAAGGTAATTCTCCTTAATGGAGCATCAAGCTCCGGAAAATCTACGCTCGCTCGCGCCTTGCAAGCGAAGATGGAATTTCCGTTCTGGCACATCTCCATTGATCACCTCATCGCGGCGCAGATACTCCCTTCGGAGCGCATTAAGAGCGGAGAGTTTCCGTGGAAGGAGTTGCGTTTACCCTTTTTCGAGGGATTTCACAACTCTATTCCTGCCCTGGCATCGGCAGGCAACAATCTTATCGTAGAACACATCGTTGAAACTGAAGAGTGGATGCATCGCCTCTTGTACCTCTTGGAGCCATATGACGTGTTCTTTGTCGGCATCCACTGCCCACTTCCAGAACTCGAAAGGCGTGAACTAGAACGGGGTGACCGGAAGAATGGTGAGGCAAAGCACGACTTTGAGACAACACATAATTTCTGCACGTATGACATCGAAATCGACTCGACGCACGCTCTTGATCAAAACGTCACAAGCGTAATCAACGCATGGAAAATGCGCTCACCATTGAGCGCATTTTCCATAATGTCTGAGGCTTTGAAGCTCAAAACGAATTCTAATGAACTGACTACTCCTTCAGAAGCCGATCTATAGCATGACGAAACGTCTGTAAATCCCGATTCCCATCCCAACGGTACCGAATTTGCCCCTGCTTGTCGATCAACACTGTCACAGGAACCCCCGTCACCTCCCCATAGTCCCGTTGAACCTCCCGCGTACAGATTGCCTGACGATACGTGACTCCCATCTCTGCACTACGTTTTTTCAACCCCGGCGCGTCGTCTGGCTCATTCAAGCCCAATCCAATCAGATCAAAGGGCATTTTGGCATACGTTTTCTGAACCTCAATCAGATCAGGAAGTTCCACCTTGCAAGGACCGCACCACGTTCCCCAAAAGTTCAGCATGGTAACACGGCCTCTCTGATCATTCAAGCTAATTTTCTTGCCATCCACATCGGGTATCGCAAAACTCGGAGCCGGTTCAGTACGCACGGGGTCAATGTTCTGTATCGTATCAAAGGGAGAAGCCCCCCAACCTGCTCCAACTGTTCTCCACCAACCTAGCCACTTTTCCAGTGTCGCGTCTTGCTGTGGTACGGGATCAACGCTCTTCATTATCCACGGATTACCAGTTAAGGACGATAGAAGGCGGCTTAACGAGGCACGGTCCAAAGGGTCTGCGTTCTCAAATGCGCGAACCAACACGGGAACCGTCTTCCGATTCACAATCTCTGGGTGTGCCTTGTAGAGTTGGCTGAGTTTCTGAACTGCCGTATGGCGCAGTGAAATATCCGAGTCTTGAATCCCCGCAAGCAAAAGAGGCAAAGCACGGACCGGGTTCACATCTGTCAAGCTCTCCAATGCCCGCTCTCGAACGGAGCCGGAGCAGTCCAGGAAAGCACGCTCGTAAACGGTCTCATTCCCCGTCTTGTAGTGACTCCGCAAAAGATCAATCGCTGCAAACCGTAAGCCCGGCGCGACATCGTCTGCAAGTTCGGAGAGTAACGCCACGCGCTTTGCCTCTGGCGTCTTTTGAAGCAACTCCTCCACCTCAACAGAGGCATCCTGCGCGTTACCCCGCAAGCGCATCCGTTCTAGCTCTTGGGTAGAGACTCTTCCCCCTGCGGTTCTCAGCACCACCGCTGTAATAATCTCAATCGCCAAAACCGAATATAAGATAGGACGAAGCCCTTTTGCAGGATAGCGTGTATTCGGAAATTTTTGTGAGTGCGCCTTCCTTCTATGAGAATGATACAGAAGCGTGATCACCATTATCAAAACACCGCAGAGAACAATTACGCCCCCAATCGCACGAAACTGAGGTGCAATCGGAGGCGCGTTCAAATCGTCTTCCGGGTGAGCCAATGCCAATGTGGGTAGAGCAAGAAGCCCTGTAGCAAGAAAGCTCAAAACAGCGATTTTTTGCGAACGGTTCATGTCAAAAGGGTTCCTTTATACGCACTCCTTTATTTCGAACGGGAGTGAAAGGCACAGGGCGTTCATATTGGAGCCGCCATCCTCGTTTCGTTTTTACCCAGGTATGGAAGAAAGGAGCCTCATAGCGGTTGTTACCAGCCTTGGCATCTGCACCAATAGCAAGAATACCCTTCTGGCTCACCCTGAGTTCCACGCTCTTACCCTCTTGTACTACCTTGGAGGTCTCGATGGTAAAGCGCATATCAACAGAATACTTCCACAGTTTGACAAAGCGGGACACTTCGCGCTCTGCTAGTGAGCGTGAGAGTGTACGCCATTTGGAGCTAAGCGCAGTATAGTCCGGCGACCAAACGGAAGTGATGGTGGCGACATTATGCTCTTTCCAGCCCTTCCCAATACGCGTATAGCCTTTTTCAATCTCCTTCAAGACCTGTTTGGAGACAGCCTGAGCCGATACACCAAGCACACTTCCACAAACGAGGAGCAACACTCCTATAATGCGCATAGTAGGCATAAAGTTCCATCCTCCTAAAGATTCCGCACTTTTCCTACACCTACAACCGTCGCAATTACCAGCAAGATATAACTATAAGGAGATGCTAGGTAGACTTCTAGGGGAATGCCTTGGTAATCCGAGATTAGGAGGCAACCCAAAACCAAACCAAGCACCACAGAACATCCTACAATCGCCTCCATCACTAAGCCACGTTTACGGTTTGTGACACGAAGGCACGCCTCAGCGACAATATAGCCCTGTAGAAGTCCCCCCCATATAGAGAGCATCAGCCCAAAAGAGTGGGCGGTTGCAAGGAGACAGCCCCCCGCAATTGCCACAAGCAGGCTCGCACCTAGCCCTCTGAGCACATCTTGCGTCCCATACTGGTAGATGTGAATCTGTTTTCCGTGCAGACAGGTTGAACAAACCATGCCGACGGGAACGATTTTGGAGCAGTCGGGGCAAATGGGGACACTACAACGGGAGCAGCGGAGGCTTGTTACTGCGTGCTTTCGACACTTACACCTAAGCGGAATGTCTGGCTCTAGGCTCATGGCTAGCCCTTCTTCTTTTGAATGGGGCGGTCAGGAGTGCTACCATCGGGCTCTTTGCCCATATCCGTCACTGCATCGTTCAATCCCAAAAGCATTTGTGCAAGTGCTTTTGAAACCTCCTGCCCAGTTACAGATTTCTCGTCAGGGGTGAGGAGAGGGCTGTTATTCCAAAGCCCGTTCTTACTGGCAAGATAGGTCAAGGAGGCAAAAGCAGGATGAGTTGAGGGAAGCTTTACATTCGCACGCGGGGGCAATTTAACCGACTTGCCTCTGTCTTTCGAATTTTGTGCCCCGCGCCGCACTCCATTCATGAAATAGTCGCCAGCGCGTGCCAGAATACGAGCGAGGGCGAACCGAGTCACCGGCTGCGTCTTCCAATCCATCTGATCTGCTAAAATATCTGCACGCTTTGCCAGCCCTATACTGGGCTTCGTTTTCCACTGTTGCGCCTCCAAAGCGTGCGCCAAGTTAGCAATAGCAATGATAGCCTCCGTGCGCGTCACCTTCGCATCTCCACGAAACTGTTTGCCATCGGGTAGGCGCATCACTTTGTTGGTCAGTACGCTTGAGATCGCGCTTGAAGCCCAGTGATTCGTTCGAACATCCGAGGGAAGCGACTGTGCTATCCCCCGCGATGTCACAAATAGCGCACAACAGGCACACAATATCGTCCAGCTACGCATAGGTCTATCACTACTCCTAACGGTCACTCTCTCGAATCGCACCATACTCTTCCAGAGCGCGTCCCGTTCCAATCGCCACACAAGAGAGAGGGTCTTCCGCCACATAGACAGGAATACCTGTCGCCGCTTGCAGTAGCTTATCTAAGCCTCGCAAAAGTGCGCCGCCTCCCGTAAGGACGATCCCACGTTCAATAATATCCGAAGCCAATTCGGGCGGGGTCTGCTCTAAAACGCGTTTTACCTTCTCCACTACGGCAAGGACAGGCTCATTCAACGCCTCACGAATCTCAATCGAAGAGACTTCAATGGTCTTTGGGAGTCCTGCGACAAGATCGCGCCCGCGCACTGCAAGAGTCAACTCTTGCTCCAACGGGTATGCAGAGCCGACCTTCAGCTTGATCTCTTCAGCGGTTCTATCTCCAATCATCAGACTATACACCGCTTTGATATGACGCATGATAACCTCATCCATGCGGTTGCCAGCTATCCGTAGGCTCTCACTGGTAACGATTCCATCCAGCGAGATAACGGCAATATCGGTAGTGCCACCACCAATATCGACGACCATATTTCCACCCGGTGTCGAGATAGGCAACCCCGCACCAATGGCAGCTGCCATTGGCTCCTCAATGGTATGTGCCTCCCGCGCTCCCGCCTCCAATGCCGCTTGCCGAACCGCCCGTCGCTCCACACTGGTCACTTGTGAAGGCACACAGACGAGTACACGAGGCTTGAAAAACGGCTTCTTGCCCACCACTTTCTGAAAGAGATACTCCAGCATTTTGAGGGTTGTTGTGTAGTCGGCAATAACACCATCGCTCATCGGGCGGATGGCAACGATGTTGCCCGGAGTGCGTCCCAGCATCAGACGCGCCTCTTCTCCAACCGCAAGCACTTTTTTTGTTCTACTTGAAATCGCAACAACAGAGGGTTCCCGCAATACTATCCCTTTACCGCGAACATAAACCAAAATGTTCGCGGTTCCGAGATCAATACCCAATTCGGGTACAAAGTTCCACACGGTCTCTATTCCTTCTAACCCACAACTACGGCAGAGCGCCCTATGATTGCGCCCAACCCCCGCAAGTTATCAACCATGCCTTCGTACCCACGGTCAATATGGTGAAGGTCGGAAATCTGTGTCTCACCATCCGCAGCTAGCCCAGCAATGACGAGAGCCGCTCCACCTCTCAAATCAGGGCAGACCACAGGTGCGCCTGAAAGACGCTTAACGCCTGTTATGATGGCGTTTCTTCCAGAGACACGAATATCTGCTCCCATCTTCGCCAGTTCCATGGTATACCGGAACCGATTCTCGTAGATCGTTTCCGTAATCACAGAAACACCATCACTCAATGCCAATAACGTGCCCATGATCGGTTGCATATCGGTTGGGAAGCCGGGATGTGGCATCGTCATAAAGTCGGTTGCACAGATATTACTTGCAGACCGTCGCACCCGAACCCCCGCCGCGTCCTCTTCCAGCTGCACACCCGCGTCCAATAGCTTGGAAAACAGAGGTCGGCAGTGATCGTAGAGTGCGCCACGCACAAACACGTCCCCCCCGGTAATTGCGGACGCAATGGCATAGGTTCCCACCTGCATCCGGTCTGGAAGGATGGAGAACTCGGTAGGATGTAAGCCCACCACGCCATCAATGGTGACGGTAGTGGTTCCCGCTCCATGTATCCGTGCGCCACAGGCGTTCAAGAAGTTCGCAAGATTCACAACCTCTGGCTCTGCCGCGCAGTTCTCAATAACGGTACGCCCCATAGCACAGCACGCCGCGATCATGAGGTGCTGCGTCGCGCCTGCACTCGGAAATTCCAGATTGATATTTGCGCCCAAGAAACGCCCAACCTGTCCATAGTACACGCCATGCTCAAGCCGCAACTTTGCACCCAACTGCTCTAAGCCACGAATGTGAAAATTCACAGGGCGGGCACCAATATTACATCCACCCGGCATCGCGACTTCGGCATGTCCAAAGCGGGACAATAACGCGCCTAACAGATTGAATGAAGCCCGCATCTGGCGAACATGGTGGTGTGGGGTCTCCGAACCACTGAGTTGGCTAGCATCGATCTCTAAGGTACTTGCAGAAAGAAAACGTGAGCGCACGCCTATCTCTTGAAATATCTCCAATAGGTTGAGCACATCACTATTAGCAGGAGCATTGTGGAGTATTGTAACACCGGGAACGAGAATCGTAGCAACCAGAATTGCGAGCGCGTCGTTCTTACTTCCCCCGATGGTCAACTCTCCTGAGAGCGAACGCCCTCCTTGAACAACAATCTTCTCTTGAGATTTCAAGATGAATCGAACCTTCCTACTCCGGTTACTTGCTCGTTGGCAAAGTGTGTATTAAACTCACGGTAATCCGTGACGATAGGGACATTACCCTTTGGACTAATACTCTCAGTATACAAGTTTATGGAATCGGTGTCAAGCGTGTTAGAATGACGATTTTCTTACTGGTAAAACTGTAACGGTATGCTCCTCACAAAGAGGCGGGATTTACCACTAAAACCACAGGGTACGCAATGGAATCGATCTCCTGCTCGGAGCAAAGCCGAGGTGCGGAGAGGTTTACATCCACGGCACAACAATACCCTATATCCTCCCCAAAACCAACATCGCCCAAATATTGCGCGTGCTTCCCTTCCATCATACCTCGTAACAGGTTCGTTTCGTTCTGCCACAGCCGTCTCGCCGCAATCGCAGAATCGGCAGCTAGCGGGATGTTCCATTGGCTCCCCTGAGCTACCAATGCCTCCACATACCCCCCCGCAACCATCGCATCTTCCAACGTGTATTCGCCATTTGTGCCTGAACAGACTATCACAATGTCGCTTTCAAGCTCAGTAGCGACTCGCCATGCCTCTAGGGCAACCGTCATACGATTCAAGGCGGCTCCCAAAAACACAGCACGTGCTTTGGCTACCATCGCCGTTGCCTTAGTACCATTTGTTGTGGAAAGCACGACTCGCCTGCCCGCAAAATCCTGTTTTGCAAACTCACACGGCGAATTGCCAAAGTCAAACCCCGGAGCCTTTAAGCCCTTGGTTTCACCGCAAAGTACATAGCCTTGCTTCCGTGCGAATGCTTCCGCAAGATCGTGACGTGGTGCAACATAGACCGCAGGACAGTTCCTATCGAAGAGTGTGGCGATAACGGTCGTGGCGCGTAGGACATCAATAACGATACAGACTGCCTCAGAAACATCTCCTGCAAGCTCCGGCAAAAACGCGACTCGAATCTCCATATTTTTAGCCATTAATCCAGTTTCGGAGCTTGAAACTTCGCGAGAGCATCGGCAGTATCAGGGGCAACTATCTTCCCAGATGCCAAAGCCTTCTCTAGCTCTTCAAGCCGTTGCGTCACTTTGGCAGGAATATCTTGCTTTGTGAATTTGCGCTCCGAAAGCCCTATGCCCTTCTGCGTAATATCGTAAACGATGCTTCCTGTGGTAAATTTGCCCTCTTTCACCTTCTGGATCACATCGAAGACAGCATTATCCACGCGTTTGATCATGCTCGTCAGCACTCTACCAGGCGCGACTTCGTCCTGATCGCTATCTACACCTATCGCGTAGAATCCGGGACCCTTCTCTTTTGCTGCCGCGATGACGCCTAAGCCGCATTTCCCGGAGGCGTGAAAGATAATGTCCGCACCGTTTCCAAAAAGTTGTTCCGCTTGGCTCTTGCCTTTGCTCAAGTCGTTCCAGGTGTTCGTATAGGTCACCAATACCTGAGTATTTGGATTAGCCGCCTTCGCACCAGCACGATACCCAATCTCGAATTTTTCTATCAGCGGTATCTTCATTCCCCCAACAAAACCGATCTTGTTAGATTTACTCATTGAGGCAGCGAGGTAGCCCGCCAAAAACGTCCCCTGTTCCTCTTTGAACTTCAGCCCTACGCAGTTTGGTGCGCCCTCTGGTGCGTCGGAATCCACGATTGCAAACTTGGTATTGGGAAATTGAGGTGCGATCTCTTTGAGTGGATCCAACATCGCGAATCCTACGGCAACCACCACATCATAGCCTTGTGTCGCCAGTTGCGTCAGATTGGTTTTATAGTCGGCATTGGTCTTGGACTCGATATAACGCGCCTTCTCTTTGTCGATCCCCAACTCAGCAATCCCACGCTGAAGCCCACGATACGCGGCGGCATTGAACGACCTATCGTCAATCCCAGCCTCGTCCATCACAAGCCCGACTTTCAACGGTTTAGAGGCAGTGGCATTTGGTTCGCCCGGCTTCGGAGTGGTATTGCTCTCTTTACCCCCTTCGCCAGAAGGACCACAACCGACCAGCCAGCCCAATACCCCCATGCCCATACCCAAGAGAAGCAATCGTCTACGCATCGTGTCTCTCCTCTATACAGTAGTCGCCCCCTCTTTGGCATTACGATTCAAAGAGAGGGCGGTGTCTAAATGTCAAAACGATTCTGAATAAACCAAAGCCCCATTTTAGCAGGAGCAATCCAATCTACTTTCGAGGTTTATGGATTGCCTCACCCTTGGTATCCATAGCCGCCTCTCCAATCGCTTCGGAGAGAGTTGGGTGGGCATGAATGGAGGTCATCAACTCTTCAATCGTTGCTTCCAACTTGATAGCCATGACAGCCTCGTGAATGATCTCTGTTGCGAAGGGTCCCACAATATGGACGCCAAGCAATTCACCATATTTTCTCTCGGCAACCACCTTCACAAGCCCCTCTTGCTCGTTTAGCGCCATTGCACGACCAAGTGGGCGGAAGGGGAATCGTCCAGTGATAACGTCGTAGCCCTGCTCCCGTGCCTGTTCTTCGGTCAAACCAACCATCGCCACTTCGGGAACCGTGTAGATGGGTCCCGGCACAGCACGGTAGTCCATCTTTACGGGATGCCCCATTGCGTTCTCGGCAGCAACGATTCCCATATGTGACGCGAGGTGTGCAAGTAATTGCTTTCCTGTCACGTCTCCAATCGCATAGATGTTCGGGACGCTCGATTGCAAATAATCGTTGACCTCAATGCCCTTGCGGCTCGTGGTTACGCCAACAGCCTCCAACCCTAAATCTTCATAGAACGCCTTACGCCCTGCCCCAACCAAAACGACCTCTGCCTCAACAACAACGGGTCCCTTCTCAGTCTCTAGGGTCACGGCACGGAGTGCGCCTTGCTGCTCCACCTTCACCACTTTCGCGCTGGTCACGATGGTCATGCCCTGCTTCACCAGGGATTTACGCAACTCTTTGGCGATCTCTTTGTCGGCGGAGGGCAGTATCTCTGGCGCAAAATCGACGAGGGTGATTTGTGCGCCCAAACTACGGAACACATAGGCAAATTCCAGACCTACCGCGCCAGTGCCAATGATGAGCATGGAAGCAGGGCAAGACTTGGCATAAACCGCTTCATCGCTCGTCCAGATTCCGTTACTGCTTTCACCACGTTTGTCACCCGGTGCGCGCTCCAATCCTGGGATGGGCGGCATAATGGGAACAGACCCTGTCGCAACGATAATATTCTTTGTGGTTACGCGCTCGGTTTTGCCCTCTGCATTGGTCACCTCAACCGTGTGAGCGTCCACCAGCTTTGCCGTTCCTAAAATGGAACGAATATGATTGCTCTTTAGAAGAGTCTGGATACCACCACGAAGCGTCGTGACGATTTTGCTCTTGCGATCCATCATCTTGCCAAAGTCAAAGCCTATCTCGCCAGAGATAACCACTCCCATCGCGTCTGCGGTCTTGACATGATGAAGTCTCTCTGTGCTTGCTATCAGGGCTTTTGTGGGGATACACCCCCAGTTCAGGCAGGTTCCCCCCCACTCCGTCGCCTCTTTCTCGATACAAATGGTACGCGCTCCTAGTTGTGCGGCGCGAATGGCGGAAACATATCCGCCGGGTCCCGAACCGATTACCACGACATCGGCATCAAATTCTCCCGTTGGGGACATCTTACTCTGCTCCTCCGGCTGTGAGGCGAGCAGTCGCCTCAGTGCCTCTTCCATTTCAATTTCGTTGGGGGATGTTGTCGCACTCAAGCGCTCTTTCGGACGCTCCAAAACCACCGACGAAGCACCCGTTTGCGTTCCCGCAGGGGGGTCACAAGCAACATTGGCAGATTCTGGCTTCAGCTCCTCCATTACGCCTCTTTCTCGAAAATGACAGCAAATAAACGCTAAGAATCGAAAGCTCCACTAAAATTTAGTATAGCACATTCCGCCCAATGTTCAGATGTAGGTGATCAGAACGAAACGCAACTCCCCATCCCTTCGTCATACACAAGTATAGCGAAACAAAGTGAAACAAGGAGAGTGCCCTGTGGCAAGTGATCCCATCGATTCTCAGCCTTCCGTTAAAGAATTAAAGAAGGCACTACAAAAATGGAACTCCCCATTTATTGATGTACATCTGGATGCGGATGCAGAGTTAAAGAGTTGGGGTGCAAAGACGCCGGAGCTACTTCTGCAACTCTTACAAGGAGAGATGCTACTCCAAAAACGCAAGAAATCGCTCTTTTACGCATTGTTGACTTTTGGGATAGGGATAGGAATTGCGTGGATAGTCTTATCCCTTTTCATCCTACATAAACCGGAGCTACTGGGTCTACTTGGAATGCTAGGTTCATTCGGTGGGCTAGCAGCGCTCTTTTCACCCTCGCGCCACTATTTGTATGCCATGCAGGTGCTTTCAGAAACGGAGGATGTTCGATTCGTTGGCTATCTTGCGGAAGCCCTCTTTATTCAAGTGGATGCACGAACGAAGATCGCAATCGCACGAACCCTATTCCGCCTTCTCCCACAATTAACCCCTGAATCTAGTGGGAACCTCACCAACAAGCACCGAAATGCCCTCTACCGAATTCTACGCACAAATAATCTGGACAGGGAGGCGAGTATTGTACTTGCGACTCTAGATGCTTTGGAGAGGCTGAACGACACAAATGCAATACCTGGAGTGAAAGCCTTGAGCCAAAGCACAGGAACCTCTCCGCGCCAGCATACTATCAGGGAGAAAGCCCGCGTTGTTCTTATTCACTTGGAAGAGGTTCGGGCAAATTCGGAAATGGGTAGCCAACTCCTCCGTGCGGCAATGCCTACCGTCTCCGGTGCAGAACTCTTGCGCCCTGCGTCAAAATCGCATGAGGAAGAGCCTCAACTCCTACTTCGCCCTTCAAACGACAACAAATAGGCGACGCGCAAAACCAACGTGCCCCTCTTTCGGCTATGCTGAGAGGGAAAACGAGTAAGAATCGGTCATTTTCTGGCGTATGCTTGGCTGGCTATCAGGCGCGAGGATGGCTTTTTTTGTAGGCTTCACGGAGGCGCATATCCGTAACTTTTGTGTATATCTCTGTAGTGGTCACTTGAGCATGCCCCAGTAGCTCTTGTATCGTGCGTAGATCGGCTCCATGTGCCAAGAGGTGCGTGGCGAAGGAGTGCCGAAGCACGTGCGGAGTGACATGCTCTTCCAGTGTCGCGTCGGTCGCCCGCTTCTGGACAAGATAGGCGAGTTGAGAACGATTCATCCTCTCTCCTTTCCCGTTTGGAAAGAGATAAGGGCTAGTCGCCTCTGCCATAGTAATGGTCGCTTTTCCGCGCCCTCGTGCGGCTTTCGCTGGCATTGGCAGAAGAGCCTGCTTCCCTTGCTTCACCAGTTCCCGCATCGCCAAATACTCGCGCACATACTCCAATGCCACTTTCGCAATAGGCAACATTCGCTCCTTGCTGCCTTTACCATAGCAGCGGAGTGTTCCTTTATCATAGTCGATGTCATCCACCTTCAAGCCTGTCAGTTCACTTGCCCGAAGCCCCGTCGCATACAAAACCTCAACGAGAGCGGTATCGCGAACCGAGTGTACGTCCAGCGGATTACTCTGCTCAAGGAGGCGTTGCATTTTCGGCTCAGAGACCGTTCGAGGCAGGCGTTTTGGAACCTTGCGCCCCTCCATGCCAGACATAAAATCGTCTTTACGTATTTCAGCGATAACAAGGTATTTGGCAAAGGAGTGGAGTGTGGTAAATTTGCGGGTAATACTACTGATGGCAGAGCCTTGTTCTTCCAGTTGCGCGATCCATGCCAAAACGTGCGTCTCTAGTATCTCTTCCGCAGAGCGGATTCCACGCTGAAGGCAGATCGTTGCGAAATTGTCCAAATCAGACCTGTAGCCGACAATAGTGTTTGGTGAGAGTCCGCGCTCAGTGGTGATATACGCCACAAACCCATCCAACTGATCCAGTAGTTTCGCCATACCAACCTCCAGTGCAGATAGTATCCTAAAAGAGTTATGGCACAAAAAGGACTCGCAAGGCTAGAGGGGTAGACAAATAGTGTGGTTAAGAGGCATCTGAAGCAATAATCGAGAGAGGAAGGGGGCTTTTTACCCCCAAAGCACGGCTACAAATGCGTACTATGAGGCTCGAGCCAACGAAACGTCCTCAGCATCCTCGGCTTTGCCGTTTAGTTCCAACATAGGTATTCCCGGCAAATAATCTTTACTCGTAGGGACTATCACTCTGGCAAACGCCTCCACAACGAGTTGGATGCGCTCTGCCGCTTTTAACACGCGCTCAATACGTTGAATGGCGGTAATGATGTTTGGATTCGTATCCGTGCTTTCACGCTTGAGAAGCTTTACTGCGCTCTCCGCGCTTCCAGTAATGGCAAAAAGAGGGTTATTCACCTCGTGCCTCAACGTCGCCGTCGCCTGTAGGATCGTATCCATCCGTGCCATCTTAATGCGCTCGGCTTCAAGAGCTTGATTCCGTAATATTTCACTCTGTAGTTGCGCCGTCATCACTACCAGCTGCCCCGTGGCGTTTCCCAGATACTCCTCCGTCTCTTTCATCTCCTCTTGGCGAAGAAAAAGCTCCTGCTGCGCCTCATCCGCCTGTTGCAAAGCGACAAGATAGCCACGCGCCATTCGCACACACATCTGAACCTCCATGGCACTACAGTCTTCTCGTAAGTAGGCATCAATGGGCTGTTTCTCCCAATCATCATTCACAGGTCCTACAAGGACAAAGTACCCTGTATTGGGGGCGAGGTGCCTTTGAAGGTCGTAGATCACGCGCTCTTGAACACGCAATAGCTCCGAATGCAAAAAGAAAAGACGTGCAGAATGTAGGGAGACGTGCGAACATATTTGCTCGGCTGTTTGTGCTTCGTAAACATGAACGCCTGATAGCATCAGACGCTCCCGCCACATAGCACTCTGTGTCTCAACGCACAATACTGCGTTCATACGGTTGGTACTGCCTCACTAGGTTTGGGTTGGGAAAGTATCTAATACCATTATCGCCCGATTCATTGGAAATCTTAATGTCCTCGGATATACACAGATACAGCCCATATACAAAAAAAAACACTCCCACGGATCAACTTTGATCTGTGGGAGTGTTTCGTTACAAACGAGGCTTTGCACCCAAATAGCGGGGCGATACAAAACGCCAACGAAGGCTTAAAGAGAATCCTTCTTTTTGCTCTTGAAGAGTTTTAGCCGTTCGGTCATCTCCTCTTTTGTAGAATCAGGGATATTCGCATTGTGCTCTATCAAAGCGACAGCTTTGGTTTGAACCTCAATCGCCTTTTCAACATCGCCCTTCTTGTACAGAGCATAACCAAGCGTGTCCAAGATCATAGCATCTTCGCCCTTGGTCAGTTCAACCGCTTGTTGGGCTATCGCAATGGCGAGATCGTAGTCTGGTGTCTTGAGTTTTGTGCGATCATCAACAATGAACCATGCCAATTGATTCAGCATTTCGGCATTGTCTTTGAATTTCTCCTCTGACAACTCTTTCCCAAGTTTGTAGGCAGCTGGCTCATCCGTTCGCAACAAAAGTTGGTACTTCATGACAAGCAGATTTCCTGCCTTACCGGGCTGCACAGCAAGGATTTTGTCGATCTCCTTAATGGCGTCTGCCAAGCGATTGGAGCGAAGTGCCGTGTTCAGAGGCTCCATCATTGCCTTCTGCTTCTTGCGCTCATCATCCTCTTTCGACTTACGCTTTGCTTCGCCGAGAATATCGAACTTACCCGCAACCACCTCCTCGATAACTCGCTCCATGTCCACCATTGGGTGACCGATCCAAGCGATCTTTTTGTTTCGCCCAATCACAAACGCGGTAGGGATGCCATTTTGATTCGCGGCATCCATCCACGTCTTGCCCATTATGCCCTCTTTACCGTCCACCGCAATGGTGTACGCCATCTTGTCGCCCATCTTATTTACAAAATCGACCACTTTTGGAATGTAGGATTCGTCCGAAGGATTTCGCTCTTCAAAGACACTCACACCCGTAAACTGGACCTTCGACTTGTATTTCTTTTGTAATTCGGTCAGGTGAGGAATGCTCGTCTTGCAGGGACCACACCATGTTGCCCAGAACTCCACAACATATATTTTGCCGGACTCAAACTTGGTAACAGGGTTACCCTTTACCCATGCTGCAACCTTAATGGCTGGAGCAAAATCACCCACAGTGAGCGGCTTCGCTTTCTTGTCTGCCGATACAGGTGTGATGAGCGCAACACTCGCGAGGGCAACAAGCCCCAGGAGTGAGGAAATACGTCGTAACATTTACGAACTCCTTGTCTTCTAAGATGAACCCGCATCGCACTTATCTACAAGCAGAAAACCAAATGTGCCTGCACCATGCGAATACTTGTTCCCTATAGCACTATTCTATTGATTAAAGACGGGCTACCTATTCAAAAGTTCCGCAAAATTATAGTACCATGAAACCAAACAATTGCAACTCGCCATATTCCACTTCACAGGGAGCCTTTCGGTTCTTTCTATAGTACACAACCCAGCACAATGAAAGTCGAAATATTATGCGTGTAATCAATCTCAGCCATCCTATTTCACCCGATACGCCAGTCATGCCACTGCAACCAGCCGTAGAAGTCACCGTTATCGATTCCACGGAGGAGGCATTGCCCGGCGGCAGTGGAACCTACAACACGGCAAAACTCACGATTAGCCTGCACACAGGCACCCACCTCAGTGCCCCCTTTCGGTTCTTGCAAGGCAGCCTCACCATCGATCAGGTTCCCCTAGAGCGGTGTTTTGGTCCCGCCTACATTCTGCGCCACCCAATTCACACACCGCTTCAGCCCATCACACCGGAAGATATTGTGCCTCACCGCAGGCACATTGAAGGGAGGTCAGTACTACTCTTTCACACGGGTTGGTCACGCCATTGGGGTGAAGAAACCTATTTCACCGAGCACCCCTATCTCACCCTAGAGGCAACAAGCCTCCTAATCGAATGGTGTATTCATCTCGTGGGGGTTGACTTTCCCTCCATTGATCATTTCCCATTTGCAGGATACATCGAACTCTTAAACCAGAACGTTCTGGTCGTTCAGAACTTGACCAACATGGAGATAGTCCTCTCCGAAAAGGTAGACTTTCTTGCCATACCGCTACAGATAGTGGACAGAGAGGGTTCTCCTGTTCGTGCCATAGCCATTGATCCCTAGCCGCCAATCAGAACGAACCTCGCCCTCCTGTGACTAGGAGTGTTGTGTCACCTTCCTTTGGTGAACGCATACACGCGACACAAACACCTCACGCAATCCTAAACAGAAACGAAATTGGCAGTACATTCATTAAAACCCAACTTTGCAGAACACGAATTCACGCTCTCATAGGCATTTGGGTCCGGCTTACTTTCTTATTGCCAGAAATCCTCTTTTCTTGTCACCTATTTATATGATATAATGCAACGTTGCACACCTTTCAGGAGAATATAAAACTAATGAACCTATTTCGCGGATTACTGGGTCGATTTTCCAGAGATATGGGAATCGACCTTGGAACCGCAAACACCCTTGTCTATGTACTAGGACGGGGAGTTTTGTTACGGGAACCCTCGGTTGTCGCTATTGATAGAGACACCAAACGCCCGCTTGCCGTTGGTGAAGAGGCGAAACGGATGTTGGGAAGAACACCCGGCAGTATCATCGCCACCCGCCCGCTCAAAGATGGAGTCATTGCAGACTTTGAGCAGACCGAAAAAATGATCAAGCACTTCATCAATAAAGTGCATCGGCGTAACATGTTTGCTGCGCCGCGTGTTGTCATTGGTATCCCCTCTGGTGTGACCGAAGTCGAAGAGCGTGCCGTCAAAGAAGCCGCCCGCAAAGCCGGAGCCAAAGAGGTCTATGTTATTGAGGAGCCAATGGCAGCCGCCATTGGTGCAGGGCTTCCCATTGAAGAGCCAACAGGCTCTATGATCGTCGATATTGGGGGAGGGACCACAGAGGTCGCCGTCATTTCGCTGGGAGGCATCGTTACAGCCCGCTCTATCCGCATTGCCGGAGATGAGATAGATGAGGCGATTGCAAACTACGTGCGCCGTACCTACAACCTCTATATCGGTGACAGAACCGCAGAGGAAGCAAAGTTTGAGGTCGGCTCTACCTACCCCACCGGTAAAGAACGCACGATGGATGTGCGCGGTCGTGACCTGATCAGTGGTCTGCCCCGTAGTGCTACCATTAGCAGTAGCGAGATTCGCGAAGCGATACAAGAGCCAGTTAATGCCATCGTTGAAGCCGTGAAAGTGACACTCGAAAGCACACCGCCAGAATTAGCAGCCGATATCTACGAACGTGGAATTGTCTTGGCAGGGGGAGGTGCACTCCTCGAAGGGCTAGACCTACTCATCTCTCGTGAGACCTCCATGCCTGTCCATATCGCGCCAGACCCACTCTCCTGTGTCGTCTTGGGAACCGGCAAAGTTCTGGAAGGGCTAGACACAAATCCGATGCTTCGCAAAGTGCTGAAGTCCTAACCCATTTCCAACCCGCACAGCAAGGTAGAAGAGCATGGACAGGGGAAACCGCTCCCCATTACGATATACACCCGTTGTCCTCCTCGTGATTCTCGGCATGATCTTGGGCTCCTGCCACAGTCGTGCTACATTACGAGGAAACCAAGACCCTGCCTCCTCGCTTGCCCGTACTCTCTCTGCGCCTCCTACCAGTTTCGTTGGCAACATCACCCATTGGGTGCAAGATCAAACAAATTGGATTTTCCGAGGACGCCAATATGCTGGCGAAAACCAACAGCTCAAAGAACAAGTTAAACAATTAGAGGGCGAAAACGCCCTGCTCAAAGACCAGTCTGCACGCTATGAACAGCTCCGTGCCGATCTTGGATTCGTTAAAAACCATCAGCCACAACTTCTTGCCGCAGACATCCTCGCTCGCCGTATCGACTCAAAGTTTGAAACTATGCTCATTGCCCGTGGAGAACGTGACGGAGTCAAGCTTGACAGCATTGTCGTCACCCGCAATGGACTCGTAGGGCGCGTCTTTGAAGCCACTGCCACCACCGCCTCTGTCCTCATGATCACAGATCAAAAGTCAGGGGTGGGAGCCAGAGTGCTACGCGCCGATTCTAGAGCGTTGGGCGTCTGTAAAGGCGACAATACCAACCTCCTCACCCTCACCTACCTCGATAGTGATGCCAATATTCGCATCGGAGACGAGATCATCACCTCCGGCTTGGGAGGTGTGTTTCCCTCCGGTATCCGCCTCGGAACCGTCAAAGAGGTCAAAGTAGAGCCTTCTAGCGCCATCAAGACCGCAAAGCTAGTCCCATTTGTAAACTTTGATCGGCTGGAAGAGGTCTACATCCGCAAATGACACCCGAAACGAAGAAAGTGATTTGGCTTAGTGTCTGCCTTCTTTTCGCCATAACCTTACAAAGCACATTCGCCGATTCTATTCAAATACAGGGTGTGAAGCCCGACATTATTCTCACCCTTGCCCTCGTCGGTGCCATGTTCTGCGATGGCAACGGAGGCGCATTATTGGGCTTCATTGCAGGTCTCTTTTTTGCCGCCATAGCCTCTCCCCCCGCAGGATTTGGTGCCATTATCATAAGCCGCACACTGGGGGGGTTCGGCGTTGGTTGGCTTGGAGAACACCTCTTCCGCGAAAACCTAAAACTCGCAATACCCATTGTCATGGGCGGAACTATTCTCACAGAGGCACTCTTCTTCGTCATTGCCCCACAAGCAAATATCCCTCTATGGATACGCCACACGCTCGGCAACAGCCTCTACAACGCCGTTCTCACGATCCCTGTCTACCTGCTTCTCAAACGCCTCATCGGGCGCGTGTCTGAGTTTGAATATAGCTAGCCTTGACATTATAGCCCCATCCCTTTTATAACTCTCGGTTCGCTCATTTTTCGGGGGAAATCCCGAATTGGGTGGTTAGCCTCACATAGAGACCAGCAGAACATCCCGACAACTCCAGAATCTTCTGCTGTAGCCC
>CAMCUQ010000052.1 GCA_945878775.1 Chthonomonas calidirosea | reverse complement strand
TTGTGTGAACAGCGGGATTATACGGTATACTAGAGAGGACATCAGGTACTCCGGGAAGAGGATTTGTTTGGCGACTTAACTCTACCTCAGAAGTTGCCTGATGTCGTAACACACTTTTTGTCTACATACTTTTACCGGAAACTAAAGTTACGTATGTACCTCTCTTGCTATCGCGCGGCGCAATACCTCACGGAGTGCCCTGATTGGGATGGGAAGACCCTTGTTGTGACTGGGGGAAGCCAAGGGGGATTACAGTCGCTCGTTACAGCAAGCATCCATCCCAAAATAACGGCGGCATTGGCATCCGTTCCTGCCGGATGTGATATGTTGGGTCCCACGGTGGGACGCACACCTGGTTGGCCCATGTGGTACTGGAACACCAATGGCGGTGACCCTGCCAAAGTGCGTGAGACGAGTCGCTACTTCGATGTCGTGAACTTTGCCTCTCGCATTCGGTGTCCGGTGCTCGTAGGTGCTGGTCTTATCGATGAGACTTGTCCTCCTGCGGGAATCCTCGCCGCCGTCAACCAGATTCGTGCGCCGAAAGAGGTGATTCTCTTGCCTTTTGGAGCACATCAGGATGTGAACAACGCGCATGCAGCCTACACAAAACGGTGTTGGAGTGATTGGTTGCCCGCGCTACGAAATGGCTTACCCGCGCCCATTAGCACTCCCTCTGACTCTCTTGAATCCGACTTGCAGTAAACAACTCTCGTGGGGAAGGAATAGCCAACTCTCCTTCTCCATCTCTTCAACCGCTTAATGAAGTTTAATCCCGGTTTAAGCCTGTTTTAATGGCTGTGTCACATACTTCCCTCAGGATAAACTGCCCACCATTGCACCCAAAGCGTCTCTGTAGCCAAGAGCGCCTTAGAGAAAGGAAGCACGCGCGATGAAGAGTGCGATATTGCTCTGTGGAATGCTATTCGTTGGCGGAGTTCTTCAGGCACAAGAGAAGACACCCGACAAACCGACGCCCCCAAAACCCGACACCGCCAAGATCAAAATATCACCAGACATCAAAGTCGAAGCCCTCTGGGATGGGCGCAAGATAGCTCCCTTCAAAGCTCTCGATAATCCCAAGATGCTTAAAGCCTCAGAGGTGGACTATCTGGACGATGGTGACTATGTGCTGGCAACTACCATTGAAGGCGAGAGCCGCGCCTACCCGACACGTTTCATCTGGTTTCACCATGTCATCAACGACAAGGTGATCTCTGCCAAAACCCGGCAAGAGATACCCTTTGCCGTCACCTATTGTAGCGTCTGCAATACGGGAGTTCGCTACGATCTTAAACTGAATGGCAAGCCGATTCAACTCGATTTCTACGGACTCTATAACGGTGTTGTGACTTTATGTGATCGGGAGAGTGAGAGCGTATTCCTTCAGGCATCTGGGAAGTTTGTTACGGGGGAGCTTTTGGGGAGTGAATTGCAAACAGGCGCTCTGCTAGACACGACGTGGGGAAACTGGAAAAGACTCCACCCCGATACCCTCGTCATGGCGCAGGAGACCCCGTTCAGCAAGTTTTACAGCCCCAAAGACAAACCGGAACCACGAGGGCACTCCCGTTTTCCTGCCCCCTTTTTTCAGCCTAGCATGACGCGAGGTGACAAACGCCTACCCGCCTTCGAGAAGGTTTTGGGGTTGGTCTCACGCAAAGGAGGCGAGCAACGGCGTGCCTACCCCATCAAATCTCTTCAAGAGGCGGAGGGTGTTATAAATGATACTTTTTCCAAGACTCCTCTTGTCGTCTTTCTTGAAATGGAAACAGTGACCGCAAACGCTTTTTCTCGACAAGTCGATGGGAAGACGCTCACCTTTGTGGTACGAAAAGACGACAACGGTAAGAGAGCGTTTTACGACAAAGAGACAGAGACTCGGTGGAGCATTGAGGGGAAGGGCGAAGAGGGCAAACTTGCGGGCAAAGAGCTAGATCGCATTGAAAACCATCTCAGTCAGTGGTATGGTTGGGTAGCCTATTTCCCAGAGACGACGATCTATGGGAGAAATGATCCACCACAAACAGGGGCATTTGAGGCAGAGTAGCCCAGTTGTCGTCGAGAGGGCAAAATCTTAGTTTCGCCCTCTTTGAAAGTACCGTTCCCAGTCCTCTTTTTTCATCCGTACTTGGACTTTTGCCTCTGCACTGGAAGGCGATGCTTGTGGCGATTCTTGCCTGGGCTCTGAGGCATATCCCTCTAGGAGCGCAATACCTTGCCGTAGGAGTCGTGCTTCCATTTCCAGCCGCTCTTGAGTGCTTGTCACTGAGAGTAGTTGCTGTTTGACCTCAAGCGGGAGTTTCATAATCGCCCCGATGTAGAACGAAAGCGACTGCGCGTCGTCAGGGAGTTCTGTTTGGGGAAGGGGTTGGTCGGTATAGTTGGTGAGGCTGTTCAAGTAGCGCAAAAAGAGTTCTCTTGCCTCCGCACTCTGTACATTCAGGTTCCCTGCCTCCTCCACTCTATCCTCAATCTTTTCTGCAAAACCAACAAGATAGGGTTCGGGACTCATGTAGGCAGTGGGGTTATCTTTTCCGATAGGGCGCATGGGAAGCTCTACTTCACGGTATTCCAGCAATCGGAATCGCTCCTCCCCATAGGCAATGATCTCCATTCTGCCCTCTTCCAGATTCTTCGCTGCTACGATGCGTGCCGTGCAACCAATAGAGTAGGGGCGTGCCGGTTTCCCTGTGTCAAAACCCTCCTCGATTAAGACCACACCAAACGGCTCTCCCTTGAGCATACATTCTTGAATCATGATCTTATATCGCTCCTCAAAAATATGAAGTGGGAGCGGAATCAAGGGAAAGAGGACATGATGTAAAGGGAAGAGGGGGATTCGAAATATCTGCACAGGCATAGTATTCCTCACAAACCGGAATGACCTTCACCAAAGGCGCGTGAGCCTTCCGTGAAGAGTTCCTCGATCTCCTTTAGGGCAAGTTGGCACATGGCACGAGAGGAGGGATCATACGTTTCGAGTGATGTAACGGCATCATAGAGGGGTATTGCCCGCTCATAGTGGGCTATTGCCTCTTCCATTTCATGGAAGCGATACCGTGCCAAATTTCCAAGCTGATGGTGACATTCCGCACAGCGTAGTACGTTTTCTGAATCTGAGTTGCCGAACTCAAAGAGATGTAGGGCAGTTTTGTAGCTAACCCGCGATTCGGTATACCGTTCGCGGCGCATATATATCTTGGCGACCTCAACATGCACCTGTGCCTGTTCGAGAGCGGTTCCACTCTGGATTCGGAGTTGTTGAAGTTTGCGTTCGTAGTGTGCAATCAGTAGCTTGAGCCGATCTTGAGGCTTGGCACGCAAGGAATTGATGGCTACTACGGTCTTATGAGCGCACTCACCCGCATGTTGCATCGATTCGCTGTCTTGCAGGCTACCAAATACATCTACCGCCTCCTGATAGAGACTTGCCGCCTCTGGGTACTCCTCCCGCTCCATAAGCATATCGGCGCATTGTTCGCAGGCAAATGCCCGTTTCTTGTGGATGATATTGCTACGCAGTAGAGGAACCCCCGTTGTCTCAAAGTCGGCATAGTGAAGTACGACCTGCCGCATGAGTGTGACGGCGTCGTTTCGGTCTGCCGATTGATACCTTGCGAGTGCCAATTGGTGTATTTCCAGGATTTGGTTTTCGCGCTCTAATGGCTCCATTGTTCGCTCTTTTCGACACTTTGCCTCTATAATCCTCCTCTGTCAGGGCACAAAGGGGAGACCCTCATGAACGTTCATTCTTGTTCGATAACTATTTTTGCGACAGGCGGTCAAGTAACGCCTCTTGTGCGCTAAAGCGAGCTTCATTGGCTTTGGGGCTATGGCGTGTGTACTTGCCTTCCCCATCCAACTCCCATGCCTGGCAGTTATCCTGAAGCATTACATCGAGCACCTCTTCTTTTAGTATACGACGGTTTTCCGCCGATGCCACAGGCACTACCACCTCCACTCGCCTGTCCAAATTACGTGTCATCCAGTCGGCACTACCAAAATAGACCTCAGCGTTTCCACCATTTTCAAAGTAGAAAATACGGCTATGTTCTAGGAATCGCCCAACGACGCTAGTAACTCGGATATTTTCAGAAAGATTGGCAACCCCTGGACGCAAACAGCACATTCCACGAATGATGAGATCGACTTTGACGCTGTTTTGAGACGCGCGATAGAGGGACTGAATCAGCTTCGGATCGACAAGCGCATTCATCTTGAGAATGATGTGTCCCGGTTTCTCTGGCGTGGAGTGCGCTATTTCGCGATCAATGAGCGCTTTCAATCGATTACGGAGCGTGATGGGCGCGACGAGGAACTTATGATACGAATCTTGGCGCGAAAGCCCCGTGAGAAAGTTGAAAAGATCGGTGGCATCGGAGCCAAAATTTGGGTCACAAGTCAGGACGCCAATGTCTGTATAGACCTTCGCGGTACTGGGGTTATAGTTCCCCGTACCAATATGGACATATCGGCGTAGTCCACTCTCCTCTCGACGTACAATAAGCGTTACTTTACAGTGTGTTTTGAGTCCTATCCAGCCATACACGACATGAACCCCCGACTTTTCCAATTGCTTTGCCCATGTGATGTTATTCGCTTCATCAAAACGTGCCTTTAATTCTACAAGACAGGCAACCTGCTTGCCATTTTCGGCGGCGTCAATGAGAGCTTGAATGATGGGAGAATCGCCTGAAGTCCGGTACAGCGTGTGCTTAATGGTGAGAACCTGGGGGTCAACGGCGGCACGACTCAACAGGTCACTCACGCATTCAAACGATTGGTACGGATGATGAAGCAGAATATCACCTTCTCGTATTGCCTCGAAAGCGTCCGCATTGTTACGTAGGGCAGGGGGAATGCCCGCTACGAACGGAGCATAACGCAAGGCAGGGATGTCTAAGCCTGCGAGCATGAAAAAATCTGCCATATTCATTGGCGCGTGTACCGTGTACATCTCCTCATGTCGGACTTCATCTATCTCGTCAAAGAGCGTTTTGCGTACTGCTTCCGGCATAGATGCAGCCACTTCAACCCGCTCCACCTCTCCAAAGCGTCTCCGCTGTAAATTCTGTTCGATCATCTCCATGAGATCGTCAGTCTCGTCTTCTGGCAGTTCAATATCGGCATTCCGTGTTATACGGAAAGGATAGGTGGCACGAATCTCCATTCCTGGGAAGAGTCTGTCGATATGCTCCGCAACCACCTCCTCTAGCAAAACGAACTCATGCTCTGCTCCTTGAAGGCGAATGAAGCGAGGTAATACAGGGTGGGTAGGAACCTTGACGCGTGCAAAGTGCTCTTTTTTCGTGTGTGCGTCATGTATAATGACGGCAAGGCTGAGACTCAAGTTCGATATGTATGGAAAAGGGTGTCCGGGACCCACCACCAAAGGCGTCAGTACTGGGAAAACTTCCTCCTCAAAATACCTTCTCAGATAGGTCTTCTGGTCGGAGGGGAGCAAAGAGTAGGGGGTGATACAAACCCCAAACTCTTTAAGCTCTGCCAGGATCTCGTTATAGTATCGGTTTTGCAACTCAAGTAGGGGCTTTAAGCGATCATGAATGCCGCGAAGGCGTTCTCGCGTCGCCTCCTCTGTAATTCGGCGTCCCGTCTCATCATCCGCTCTTTCCCGCATGCCGGGGATATGAATCATGAAGAATTCGTCGAGGTTATTGCTGAAAATAGCAAGAAACTTGAGCCGTTCCAACAGAGGGTGAATGGGGTTTCGCGCCTCATCTAGGACACGCGCATTAAAATTTAGCCAACTCAGCTCCCGATTGAGATACTGAGAAGGCTTGCGCCCTCGCGCATAGGTTCTTCCATTCGATGCGCTACGCGCTTTTGTTTTATGTCCCGCACCCTGCATTCTCACTTCCTCCTGAACTCGCCTCATATTCCTCGTACTAGCCGACGATACTCTCTTCCATAATCCATGCTGGAAGTCGGTCTTGTCTGCTCTTGGTGGGGCGCAACAGCCCTAGAGCTTCCACTAGTGCGCGAGGAGAGTGTCCTACCACACGAATGTCTTTGCCCGTTCGCTCCCGAAGCTCCTCCACAGTGATGTCGTCAAGGAAAACCATATCGTCACGAACGGCTATGCGTGGCACATAGACCGTGTTATGGCACTCTGGGAAGGTGTCCAACTGCTCAATAATGTCGGTTGCCGTGATCAAGCCTGCGATGTGGATTTCGCCGCCAAAGAATCGATTTTCGATCACGCGCACATTGATATGCACTCCCTCTATCTCATTCAAGCGACTTGCAAAATCGCGCACAATGGGCGCAGGCATGGCAGCCGTTATGAGTGTTGCGTTTATTGGCTCTGGCACACGCTTTGGAAGCTTTGCGGAGACCCGTTTTGCCTCCTCAAGAAATAGCCGGACGGTTCCAATGCCATCTTCTAGTTGGGGAAACTCCTCATAATGAGTACGAGAGGGGTAGGGGAGTTCGGCAATGTGATACCACTCATCTGCCAACCATACAAAGCGGGTTCCCAAGCGTTTGGCGTACTCGTTCTCTTTTTTGCGGACAGTCGCAATCATCGTTCGGGCATAATCGCGCTCCACCCGATCCAACAGTGGGAGCCGTTCTCGAAAGCGAGTCATCCCTACGGGGACGACTGCAACGGAATCGACCCCTGCACGTTTTCCCGTGGCGCTTGGATGCTCTTGCGCGAGCGAATCGAGGGTTTCTAAGAGGGCGTCACCATCGTTCCAACCTGGACAGAGCACGATTTGGGCATGAACGTGGATTCGGTTCTCCGCCAATTCTCTAATCTGAGGCAGAATGGGGGTTGTCTCTTTGCGTCCAAGCAGTTGTCGGCGAAGCTCTGGGTCTGTGGCATGAACCGAGACATAGAGCGGGGAGAGGCGTTGTTCTAGGATTCGTGCCCACTCTTCAGGCGCGATGTTTGTAAGCGTCACGTAGTTGCCGTGCATGAAGGAGAGTCGGAAATCGTCGTCCATCAGATAGAGCGATTTTCGCATGCGTTTGGGCTGTTGATGAATAAAGCAGAAGATACACTTATTCTTGCAGGTATGCACTTTGTCACCAAGATCGTACTCGAAGGAGAGACCTGCATCCTCTTCTGCCCCTTTTCTGAAGGTGAGATTGAGCGGAGTGCCATCCCGTTCAAGACTCAAAGTGAGGCGGTGGTGAGTGGAGTGAAAACGGTAGTCGAGTATATCAATCACGGGTTTATCATTGATGTGGCGTAGGTAATCGCCAACGCGAACACCCGCTTTGGCGGCAGGGCTACCCGGCTCAACTTCAGAGACTATGAGAGCATTCACGTTTTTAAGAAAGATTTCGGACATATGGGTTTGCTGACCTATCTGAGTACTAGGCGAATCGTGTTCGCGGAGAACTTATAATGATTTTACCTCATGCGACGGTGACGTTCGGTCTTTTCAATGGTGATTCGTACCACAAACTCCGAGGAAGGGGTTCTGAGGATTCGGACGCAGACCGGGAACCGGTTCGGGATCGCTGCGAGGAGTGTCTCTTGCGAGATGGGCTTGGCACGTTGAAACAGTTCTGGAGGCGTAGCAAAATGATAGGTGTGTGTCTCTCCGTCTTTTGTTCTAAGCTGAAGCGAGTTAGTGTCTTGAAGGTAGGAGATGAGCGTTCCACGGGTATTCTGCGCGGGTACTCGGTACGCCTTTGTAAGGCTATCTTCTCTGTCTGCAACCACACGAGCAACGACATCACCCCCTTGAACACTTCTAGGCGCGATCCAGACCAAGTGCCCCAATTGAAAGTCGTTCGCCCTGCCTACCTTGTCTTTGGCTATCCAATGCGTTTGGTTGTCAAAGAGATAGCGCAATTCGTGCCCTTGTATGTCACGTTCCGAACCTGTGTAGGAACCCGTGAGGCTTCCAGCTAAAATCTCCTTCAAGACTATGGGAAGGGGCTGTTTTGCCTGGAGCTTTAGTTGCCGATAGGAGGGGGGATCGAAAACACCGAGAGCTTCAAAAGAGGTGGCATCCCTATTCAGCCGAATCGTTAGCACTACCTTTTCTCCGGTTACAAAGTCTTGGGCAATTGCAGGCAATCTGTTTTTTTTATAGACGGTTCTATCCGTAACGCGATAACTGTAGGTTATTCTGTTCTGCTGAAGGAGGACTACCGTTTCCTGTTGTGGATCGTAGGACACAAGGCTTCCTGTACGTGTACGTTCATCTGCCTGCAATACGGAGGGCGTGAGGGCGCAAAGCAGGAAGAGGGCGAACTGAAGAGACCTTCGGTGTTTTTTTTGCATCATGTACGCCCTCCTTTCCGGAAGATGAATCGGAGCTCTCTGAAATTCGGTGTTATCAGAGGTTCTCACGCTTTGGAATATGCCAGTTTGCGAACCACTTGGAATCTGGGGGGACGGCGTCTTCATTCCAACTGCTCTGCATCGTCTTGAAGCTTGGTAGTGCGGGGCGCACGACCGTCTCCCACAGATGCTCGACGTCTTCAAAGGTGCAGAGTGTGTGCTGAGGTTGAAGGGCATCATAATCGGCGAGAAGCTCTGAAACTTTGCCGTCGAACCACGCTATCTGATCTTCCACCATCCGTTCTCCCGCAAGGCGATTCGATTCTGGGGCATTACTTCCCATGGCAAAATGGGGACCGGGTGCATCAGGTGCGGGAAGGCGAGACATATCCACACAATCGGGTTCGAGTGCCCAAAGAAGCGAGGTTTCCACTTTCCCCGCGTGATCTCCGGTTGATGTGCCATCGCCATAGAAGCCTTTTGTGTTTGACTCAAACTCGGGAAGACCATAGAGGCGAGTGCCAACATGGGGTTGTAGAAGAGTAAGGAGTGTCTTGAGGTCTTCCCAGTTGGGTCCGTAGTGACCCGTGAAGAAGAGAGCCGCGTGAAAGCCGAGCATCTCTGCCATGCGGACATGGTAGCAAATGTTTTTGAAGTGTTGCCACGGGGGGATAGTAGTTAGCCAGGTGCGTGGCGGCTCCCCAACGTATTTGTGTGACCAGATCGCATATCCGCCAAGCTCATGTATATGCCAATAGTCAGGAGGAGCGACAATGCCTCCTAGGCGATGCGCCACCTTGCAGAGAATTCCATGTGCTTTGAGAGCATCTAAGCCGACCGCGTTTTGGGGACCGTGAGGCTCACAGAGTCCGTAAGGGTAGTAGACTACCGGAAACTTTGCAAACGCGTGCTCCAACTCATCGGGAAACATTCTTTCCCAGCGTACTTCTCGCATCTTCTCGCCCTCCCCGCCACTATTGGTCTTGGGCGATAGTTCCTCAATTGACGCGGGATTTCCTCCCTGAACAGGGCTTTTCAGAAGGGCGTTCCCTAGTTTAGAATTAGCCCTGCCAGTGAGCTAGGCTCGGCGATACTGATGTCTTCGGGAACCTTTTGCCCCGTGGTGATGTAGGACAATGGAATTCCCACTCTATCTGAGACATTTAGGATTGTGCCGTAGGTACTGGTTTCATCGAGTTTACTGAAGAGAATACGATCCAGGCGCATCGTCGAGAAACGCCGTGCTGTCTCTAAGAGGTCGCTCTCTTTTGTAGGACTCGCAAGCACGAGGTGGGTCTCACACCGTAGCGCCTCAATGTAGGGCTTTAGCTCTTCTATTTGCGGGGTGTTGTGTTGGCTTCTTCCTGCGGTATCAACCAGCAAGAGGTCGTAGTTTGCAAACTGGCTCAACGCGGGAGCAATATCGTTTACGCTATGCGCTACACAGAGCGGGAGATCGATAATTTGACTGTAGGTTTTCAACTGCTCGACTGCCGCGATGCGGTAGGTGTCTATGGTGAGCAATGCGACTTTTTTGCGCTCCATGAGGGCATAATGGGCGGCGAGCTTTGCAATGGTGGTGGTTTTTCCAACACCAGTGGGACCAATGAGAGCAACGGTCTTGAGGCGATGTGGCGCAAGCTGAATGGGACCAGCGCAGGCAATTCTATGTGCCATCAATTCCACAAGTAGCCCTGTAAGTTGCTCTGGGGAAGTGGTATCTCCTGTGATCTCGTGAAGCTCACGCAGTTGATGCATGAGGTCAAGCATGATAGCAGGTGCGATCCCCTGATACTCCATCTTGTCTTGCAGCCAAGCAAACTCGTTTTTAGAGCCGAATCCAGAACTGCCGTGCGTCGACACTGCGGAGAGGTTTCTCTCATAGTCTGAGAACTTTTGGCGCAGGTGCTGTAGGTTTGCCCTCAGTTGCGAGATATTCTCTGCGAGGGGAGCCTCTGTTGCCGTTACTACCGCCTCTGCTTTGGTGGGTTCTAGCGTTTGTGGGCGCAGGAGCGGCTTTAAGTTCCGAATGAGAGGCAGTGCCTGTCGTTGCACCGTCTGGGGGGGAGGCGCAACTTGAGCGGGAGTCGGTTTTAGTCGGCTGAGGAGGGAGGCAGGTGTTGTAGGCTTGGGTGGTTCTGGAGCCATAGCGGCGCGTGCTTCCTCTGGCGTCACTTTTGGGAAAGTGGCACGCCGAATCAGGTTCTTCGCGTTGGGGTTGGGAAGTGCATCTAGGCGCGTGCTAGGGCGTTGTATTGGTTGCTCTTGCGAGGCTTGCCGAGAGTTGATCACCGCTGTAGAGGGAGGCAAGGTTTGCACTAAAGGCTTGCGTAGGAGAGGCGAGGGAGTCGCTTGCGCCTCTTGTATTGCGCGTTGACGAATCCGATCCAGTGCCTCTTGAACCGCACGAACATCGGGGTCTCCATCATCCATAGGGATTTGAGGAGGAGCAGGGGCGAGGTGAACGGCGGGAGGGTCTTCTCGTTCTGCCACCACGCAAAAAACGTCTTGCCCGCCGATTCCAAGGCATCCACCACGGCGCACTTTGCGCGTTTCCACGATGACAGCCTCAGAGCCGAGCCTATCTCGAATCTGATTCAGGCAGTCTTTGAGGGTTTCGCCGAAAAACTCTAGTTGTGGCATCTGTCTACTCTCCTGCTCTCTGTTCCAGAGAAGACCAATGAAAAAAGGGACAAGAAGTTTCGCTTCTGTCCCGATTCATTATCGGCAGGTATTCGTCACAGGCATTAGGGGAATTTTGCTTCTGGCTGCCTTTTCATGGAAGTACCCCGGCTGGTATGTTGTACTGTGTCATTTTCGCGCGTGTTTGCGATAAATAACTATCTGTGCAACCACTACTGTGCCAAAAAGTAAGATCAAAAAGAGGCGGAGTTGCTTTGGCACTATGCTCAATAATAGAAAGAGTAACGATACTTTCACAACGATACTCGACACCAAGATCATCTGGAACGGTAGCTTTCGATTTAGCATGAAAAGGCTCTTTCCTGAGGTTTCTTACAGTATTCCGCAGATTCTGGCATAAAGGCAAGAGAGATTTCGCGAAATTTATAGCGGAGGGTTGAAATCGCTTCTCATATCCTGTATAATACGATTCAGGGTAAGACGGATTTTATCTAAAAATGAAGCATTCAAAACCGCCTCTGCTCTAATCTCCTCCAGCCACTTCAGGTGTCTCTTGAACGTGTGCTAAACTGGCGATTGCGCCACCAAAATTTCACTGATTCGAGGAAACAGGGTGAATATTGAACAGCAACACCATCTCCCGTCTAGCCACATCAAATTCGCCGATCTGACGGACAGGGAGATTGTCGCCAGAGCGCAACGGGGCGAACAATCTGCCTCAGAATACTTGCTGTATAAGTACCGCAATCTGGTGCGGACGAAAGTCAAGTCGTACTTCCTCGTCGGCGCAGAGAAGGAAGACCTTCTTCAAGTCGGCATGATTGGGCTATGGCAAGCCATAGTTGATTTCCGGTGCGATAAAGCCATCTCTTTTCCCGCTTTTGCTAAGGTCTGTATTCAACGGCACATCATCACTGCCATTAAGACAGCGACCCGTCAGAAGCAGATGCCCCTTAATACCTCGCTCTCCCTCGAAAGCCCCGCCGAAGATTCAGGTCCCGATTGGAACCTTTCCGATATCATTCCGGCAACCGAGATGCAAGACCCCGAAGACCTCGTCATACAGAGCGAAGATACCAAGGTTCTGCATGAAATGCTTCAGCAGGTTCTCTCGGATTTCGAGTGGCATGTTCTTGCGGGCTACCAAATCGGCAAATCTTATCGAGAGATTGCCCTGGAACTCCACTGCAAAACAAAGTCGGTGGATAACGCTCTTGCGCGTATCAAGCGCAAGGTATCTACGGTTCCCATTGGTCTCGCAAACCTCAGTCAACTGCTAGTGAACTCTTCCTACCGATAATCCGGCAAATTATACTCTTTTAGGAAAGCCTCCCCGTAAGGGGGGGCTTTTTGTTTATGTTCGAGAGAGCACCTCTTGGTAGATTTCCGCCGTCTCCCTTGCCATCTCCCGATAGGAGTGACGCTTCGCATACTGGGTTGCACCGAAGCTCAACGCCTTGCACACGGTGGAGTCTGCAAGCAGTTTCTGAAGATGAGCGGCAACCTCGGCAGGAACAAGAGAGGGGAGCAGAGAGAGTGATGAGGGAGTATCCTGTGCTATTTCCATGTGAGGCATAATCGGAGAACCTGCCACAGGAATACCATTCGCCAACATGAGGGCGAGTGAGCCAGAGCCAGAGGTCTGCAAAAAGGGCGCAAGTGCAATATCCGTCACCGCCAAGTAGCGCGGTATCTCCGATTCTGGTAGGTAGTCTGTAAAGCGCACCCTAGCACTTAAGCCCAACGATTCTACTTGTGCCTTGAGTTGTGAAACATAGCGTGTCTCATCGTCAGGGTGACGCCCTCCCGCGAAGATTAAAACGACATCCTCGGGTAGGTGCTGTATCGCGTCTACCGCAATACTATGCCCCTTTTTCTGAGAGAGATAACCGAAGAGCGTCAATACACGTCGCCCCTTCAAACCCATTTCCGCCTTTGTAGCCTCTCTCTCTGGGAGTGGCAGTGAGGCAGGAACTCCATGCCGCACGACGCGCACCCGTTCTTCCCTTATTTTTAGATCGAGGAGCCTCAAGCGATCTTGTTCGGTATGAACAAGCAGGCGTTCTATAGCAGGATGCACAAAGTTCAGGCGGTTTACTTTTGCTAATGCGAGACAAATCAAGCTTTTTGCACCCTTTGGTGGTTCTGCAATCTCATGGATTGTCATTATCATAGGAACCTGAACCGATCTTAGGAACGCCCTAGCATGGTTTTTGTGCGGGGCGACCCCTCCAAAAAAGAAGTACTGATGCTGAATATGGGCAAGGTTAGCCCTCTCCTCTGCCATGGAACGCCCAAGTTTGGCAAACCGTTTCTCCTCCGCAGGATAGTTGAGCAGAGCCTCTTTCGTTCCAAGACGCCCTGCAAATCGTGGAGCCTCAACGAGGTGGATATTTTCGATCTCTGGGAATTCGCGTAACCCATCCATGAGGCGATTCGAGTAGACACTGATTCCACACTCCACGTTCCAACGGGTAAATAAGGAGAGACGAACTGCCTGCGTCATCCTCGGTTTGCCCGTTCCATGAGGTCTAACGTCTCCACAAAGCCTCTAAGCCCTGTCGTAGCACCCAACGCTTGCACGCAACAGCCTCCTACGGTGACCGCAAATGTGGCGCACTGTTCTAGGCTCCAACCTCGATGTAAGGCGGTCAAAAACCCTGCCATAAAAGCGTCGCCTGCGCCGAGCGTATCCACAACGTCTACTTTGATTGCGGGAGTTGTAAATGTATCTCCCGTGGCGGCGCGAAAATAGCAGCCTTGTGCCCCCATCTTAATACCAACCACTTTGGCTCCACAATCTTGAAAATAGCGCGTCATCCCTTCCGGTGTATCCTGTCCTTTCGCGAGCATCTTCGCCTCTTCAAAACTGGGTAGAAAATAGTCTGTGTAGGGAAGGCACGGTACAACGATCTCCCCCCATCTACCTGAGGTGTCCCACGCGGTATCGAGTGTGGTGATTACCCCTGCTGTCTGAGCCTCCTTGAGCAACTGGGCACAAGGAACGCCATCGAAGGAGGGCATGAGCATCATTCCGGCAATATGCAAAATCTTGCTGTTTAGAACCTTTGCGCGGTCTATCTCCTCTAAAGCCAATGTACCGTTTCCACCTGAAAAGTGGCGAAAACTGCGCTCTCCATCCGAATGGACAAAGACCATCGTTGCGGAAGTCGCTCCTGCTTCTCCAATCACCATTGCGCTGGTATCTACTCCCTGTGACCGAAAACGATTGAGAATATATTCTCCAAACGTATCTGCACCCACTTTCCCAATAATGGCGGTATCCACTCCGAGTATTGCCAACCCCATGCCAGTGTTCGCGGCACAACCTCCAGTGTGGAGTTCTATCCGCTCCACACTGCCTAGTGTTCCCTTTGGAGGCAGTGAGTCGATGGGGCTACCCACAATATCGACGCCTATCGAGCCGATGCAAGTGATTTCTGGCATAGACTATTCTCACCCTTTTCCCAAGTCACGCTCTGGGCGAGGAATATGGAAACCTTCATCGGGAATGGCAGTAATTGGGAGTGGGATCGGAACGATGCCGTACTTCATTAGTACCTCCCGCAACGTGACGGTTAGAACAAAACAGAGGAGACCGCCCCACAACGAGACAAAGAGAACCGCTGTTACAACTGCCAGTGCCGTCAAGAGAATCGCGCCTAGAAGGACGAGGAATGAGTAGAGGGGACTCCCTAACGTAAGAAAAAGCGAACGGCGAAGCACGGCAAACGCACCACGCTTTGCCTTATGGTCTGGATCATCGAAGAGACCTGCCTCCTGTGCTATGAGAACGGGATACTGGTAGAGAATCATCATTAGCCAAAGAATGAGGGCATAGAGAGAGGCGACAAGCGCAATGACTGCGAAAGGGGATTTCCAAATCAAATAGAAGCTAATATTCACGCCTAAAATGATACAGACTATCGCTTGAATGACTCCCAATTGTACTGAGAGCCAATAATACTTACTGAGACCTCTCCAAAAGTCGGCATAGGAGAGTTCATCGGGTACAAGCACAAGGTGGGCAACGTGGCAGGCTCCTGCAAACAAAGGTGGAATGACCATTAATGCCACTCCTAATCCCAATACTGTACCGTATGCAGGATGCAACTTCCCAAAGAGAATCCAACATGCCAAGACCAACATCACTGCAAGCGAACCTGTGAGGCTAAAGGCGAGGATCAAGCCCAACTTGTCCCACGTCAGTTTGATGCCCTGCCAGATGGCACGTAGTGCGTTTGGAGAGAATGTTGAAGGCGAGGTAGAGGTCGATTCTGTCGTGTTCATAGCACCCCTGTTTCTGGATCGTGTATTGGCATATTCGTTAAAGGGTGTCTCGATTCCTGCCCATGAGAGAAGAGGATTTGGTTATGTCTTTGTGGAATGGGAAACAAGCATAACTTCTCAAGGGGGGCAACATGGTAGGACTGATACTGGCATGGACGCTTGGAATCGCGGGAGTGAAAGAGGAACCACCGGAAAAGCTAATTGTGGGTGAAGCGGCAGGATACTCTGTGCGTATTATTCGTATTAACTTGAATGATCCACGTGTACATATCAATGTTGGGGTTGCAACGGGCTTTCCTTTTGGGGTGAACCCGTTTCATCAGTTGGTTGAACGCACGAAGCCTGTTGCCGCCATTAATGGAGCCTACGCCTCAAAAACAGACTTTCGTCCGATTGGTGACATTGTGATCAAGGGCAAACTTGTCTACTCTGGGCTTATGGGTACGGCACTGGCGATCACAAAGGACAAGCAGGTGATGATACGGCGGGTTCGTTGGGGGCATGCCGAGGACTGGTCTGCCTACGAGACCGTCTTGAGTTGCGGACCCGCGCTAGTTCTGAATGGTCAGGTAGATGTCCTGCCCGCTTTTGAGAAGTTCAGCGATCCACACGTTATGGGTTCTACGCGCCGCATGGGAGTTGGAGTCACGCCGGACAATCATCTGCTTTTCGTGAACACACTCTCTAGTGTGAACTTTTATCAGTTCGGCAAGATAATGCTTGCGCTAGGTTGCCGAGACGCCATGAATCTCGATGCTGGAGCCTCCTTAGGTCTCTACTATCGAGGTAAATACCTCATCACGCCAGAACGACACATTACAAACATACTCATGCTACACGTTGGAGACAAAGAGCCAGGCATCAACGCTTTGTTCCCCCAATCGGGAGGCAATGGCGGAGGAGGGAAGGTGAATTCTACACCTCCGCCACGCGATCCCGGTAACTCAGTGGCGAAGAATGCGGTTTTGGTAGAATTGTGTGCCGATTCGATGGGGAAGGCGAGTTCTTACTGTCCCGAACGAATTAAACGCAAAGTGCCAACGAACAAAATTCCACGCCCCTGTCCTTTCCATAAGATTCCTGCTGGAGAACGAGGCTAAAGCACATTCTCTAGGCTTTTGTGAGAGGCAAGAGGCTTGGGTTGTGCACGCCAAACCAGAGCCTGTTTGGTTCCTGATTGGGCAAATCAGGGGTTGGTTTTTGCAATTCCTTCATATTGTTGTAACGTTGTCCTTTTGGGCGCGTCTATCGTGTGAAGAAAGGAGGCGACTGCCTACTATGAAAACCACAAAGAAACCTGTAATACTCATCGGTGCGCTTCTCTTAGCTGTATCGGTGGGAGGAGGGGCGCAAGAGCCCCCAAAGACCATTGGCGAGGATGTGCGGGAGTTTTCCTTCACAAGCGACACACCTGGCGAAATGGAAGTTATTCTTCAAGGCGATGGCAGTGATTCGCCTAAGGACTCCAAACTGAGCAAGGAAGACCGTGCCAAACTGAGCCGTGAGCTAGAAAGCCTGGCAAAAGAGCGAGCAAAGCTCGATGCGAAAATACAGGGTCTTCGAAGCAAGCTAGGCGGACGCATGGTTATCAGAAAATCCATTACAGTGGGACCCAATGGGCACTACCTTGTGGAGCCTAAAGGTGGTCACGATATTTTGCTGACCGATCCGAATATCCAAAAGGAGATTCGGATTCACCGAGGGTTTTCTGATCAGGATCGTATGAAGCTCGATAAAGAGATGAAAGAGTTGAGGATCGAGATGAAACGCTCTGGGGAGGGACATCATGAACTCCTGATCGTTCCCAAGTTCGGTGAGGCATTTAAGGGCTCCTTTGTTCTTCCCAAAGGCGATTTTGCTGGGTCAGGTGGACCGCAAGACAAGGTTTTCTTTTTTAAGGGAGAGAACTCTGGAGATTGGAAGGCTTGGAGTGAGGAGCATACGAAAGCCCTGAAAGAGTGGCATGAGCAGTTTGGGAAAGCAATGAAAGAGTGGCAGGAGAAGCATGGTCAGATGCTTAAGGAGTGGAGCGAGCGCAGTGAGAAAATGATGAAAGAGTGGAGTGAGCGCCGCCAGAAGCTACAGGGTGAGAAGTTGAAGGAGCTCGAAAAGAAGAAGGGCGGAGCGAATACTGAATCGAAGCCCTCTTCTGCAAGCACCAATTCCTCTCAACGTGCCATCTAGCTGTTTTGTGTACAAACAAACAACCCACCAGACCTGAAAAATGCAGGTAGGTGGGTTGTTTGTTTTGGTTGTGGTAAATCTGGTGCAGCTTAGCTCAGTGTGGCGCGTGCGGCTTCGTTCAATGCTTGGTCTCTGTCCGCAGTGACCAATACCTCTTGCAATCCCACGAATACGTGGTATTGCTGTCGATGTATGTACACGAAGTTGCCTGGAAGTGCAGCTTGGCTATCTTGCCAATAGATGCGTGAACCCGGAATTTTGGGGGTTGTTCGCCCTGGTTTACTCTTGCTCATGTTTCTCTTTCTGTGCTGTGCAAAAACGGGGAATCTGGGGCTAAGGTGCTACGCTCTCTTGCTGTTCTACTGCGGGGCTTGCGGTTTGGGCTGGTGCGCTGGGCGTTGGGACGGAGGTTGCCTTCGCAATAGCTTTTACCGGAGCGATACTTGCGGGTTTGACCGCATGAGTGTGGTGTCGGGGTTTATGGCGACTTTTTTGTCGATGGCTCATTACAATTTCCTTCTTGGAGCGAACAGCACTTTTTTGGCAGACAGACCTAGAACGTGGTTTTTGGGCAATGTTTGCACCAGAACCATCGTGTAACGAGCAGGGTGTCAATCTGGCATCGAATGCGCGGAGTTCGCGAGAGTTGTGTGGGCTGACCGAGGGAATATCGAAAGACGTTGAACAGTCGAAAGCTCCACGATCCGTTTGTGTTATTCCAACTATTGTATCTGGCTGAAATAAGAGGTTTCGTCGCTTCTCTGCGGTCTAGTCTTGTGTTCTACTAGTAGGCAAACTAACGACTGATCTTATGGCTATGATACCATACGTTGGATAGGTATCGAAGTAGCAATGGCACTTTTGAGAGAAATCAGCGAATAAATAGAGGATATATGGCGTGATTCGGCGAAGAAAGAGGGGAGGCATTATCGCTTGTGGGCATGAAAACGGGTAGGAAAGGGCAGGCTAATCGCTTAGAAGGCGGTGGTTTATGTGCCGCCAAGACCATTTTTTGCCCTGTGAAACCGAGCCTCCATATTTTGGCGGAGCGTGAGAATACCGTTTTCTAGCTCCTATCCTAGAGGTAGGTTCCTTTGTCGAAACACAAACCTGTACAGTATAAGGATGTAGGACTGGAGATCGCTCTCGTCTTTGCCCGTTACTTTTTTCACAGTGAATATTTGCATTATGGCTATTGGCAAGAAGGGGTGGCTGTAGAACCAAGCAATTTGCTACAGGCTCAAGAGAAGTATTGTGAACTGTTATTGGCTCATATTCCTCCGGGAACAAAGACCATCCTCGATGTAGGTTGCGGTACTGGCAGATTTAGTCAAGAACTCATTAAACGAGGATATAGCGTCGATTGTGTGTCTCCAAGTGCGCTTCTTACTCTGCAAACGCGGAATCGCTTGGGGGCAGAACAGGTTATTTTTGAGTGTCGCTATGAGGATTTGGAGACTGAGCGACGTTACGATTTGATACTGTTTAGTGAAAGTTTTCAGTACGTTCCGTTAGACAGGGCTTTCCAGAATTCGCTGAAATTTCTTAATGACAATGGTCATTTGCTTATCTCCGATTTCTTTGATACCGACTTGGAGGAGATTAGCCCTTTGGGAGGGGGACACTCTCTCAAAGCTTTTAACGAGGGAGTAATCCGCTATCAATATACAGTTTTGCAGAATGTGGATATTACTGCGGAGACCGCGCCAAATCTTGATTTGGTCAATGGACTGGTTCATGCCGTAGCGATACCCATATACCGTTCGATAACCAATGCGCTGAGACAGAACCATCCCTCTTTTTTTAGGGGCATTACGTGGGTTTATCGAAAACGTCTTGCCAAGCTACGCCGTAAGTATGTGGGCAATGCACGGAGCAGCGCGTCCTTTGCCCGTTTCAAAAGTTATCGAGTACTGTTGTGTCAGCGTCCCCCTAATGGCGTGGGGTAAAAGGCTAATGGTACAAATAACAGTGCACTGAGGCTTTCAACGGAAGTGACAGGCATTTCAGAACTTGCAACTTTTGTTCCTCTCCAAAAAGTCGGGATGGTTTTATGCGGCAAAAAGTTGTCTCCATTGCCCGTTGAGTTCTGCGACTTTGAGTGAAGCGAGCGTTTGACTGCCTTTCCGCGACCAACTCATGCCTTTCTTCTTTTGGCGCATCCCAATCA
>CAMCUQ010000051.1 GCA_945878775.1 Chthonomonas calidirosea | reverse complement strand
CAAACTTGCCCGAACCGCTAGGGCAAATCCGAAAAAAGAACAGCGTCACCGCCCATCTTACCACCGGAGTCACCGCCCACCGAAGGCGGAAGCGGAACTCAGAGCAAATTCAAGACCAAAATGCACTCGGATTTACCGGAAACTAAAGGTAATGAAAAGCACATAGGCTCCCCGGCTATAAGAGGCAAGGTCTGGGCGAATATCGATCATCTTCTGATAGTGATCGACAGCCGCATCGTATTCACCGAGTTCCAGTTCCGCATCACCAATAATTCCGTAGGCGATATTGTTGTTGCTATCCAATGCAATCGCCTTTTTTGCCCATTCGACGCTCTTGTCGAAGGCGTGCCTTCCTCCAGAGACCCAGGCGAGTCCCGTCATGGCATCGCTATTGTTTGGATTGTTATTCAGTGCTTGCTGGTAGACACTCTCCGCATAGCCATAGTAAGATAAATTTGAGGTCTCTCGAACCTTTTGCATCAGCGCGTCACCCAAATTCACCAACGCTTTGTCGTTCGAGGGTTTAGAGCGTACCTGCTCCATCCATTTCGCGATCACCTTATCCGTCGCGTTGCTTCCGGTAGGCTTCGGAATGGCACTGAGGAGATCGGCAGGAACCACCTTCACCGATTTTGGGGTGGGAGTGCTACGATGCGACTCAAGGACAAAAGCGACCGTTCCCACAGTGAGAAAAAGAGAGACGAAGAGCAGTTTATGATGTACAAATGCCTTTTTCATGGTTTTCCGTTTCCTTTTGGGGCTTCTCATGCCCCTCTCGCTTGTGAAAGAGGGGCATGGGAGAACTCTGCTTGTCTACTCTTTGTTGACTCCAGAGTCTTTGGTATGACGCGCTCCCGAATGGGGCGTTGCGGCATAAGGGAATACATAGTTGTAGGACTGATCGTTCTCGGCGACGTTGTCCCCCACAACCGTGATTGCAGTATAAGCGGGACCACTGGCGATTGCCGTCAACGCTATATCGACAACATCATCTCCAAGCCGTCGTCCATTGGGCCACCCGCTAGCCGCACCATTTGTAGTGTCACCTCCGATGAAGCTGAGGCGATTGCCACCCTCTCCAATAAGTGGCACAGGTCCTGTCGTGGTATTGACGCGAAGCACATCAGGAATGAAGACCGCAGCGAGATCATCTCGCCCACTAGTGACGAAAGTCGTCCCGAATACCAGATTGATAGCGACTGCTACCTCTGGGTTGACGGCATACTGCTTGTAGTTACGGGCATCATATTTGGGAATGGTGATATTGAAGCGATCCTTGTCCTTGTTAGCAACAAGCACTTCATTGAAAAGAGGATTGCCAAGACGATTGACCTGTACCCAAGCTCCCTGCATGCGGAAGCCTTTGCTGTCGCGGATGGTGATGTGTGGGCGGCTGACCGTCGCATACACGCCAACACCTTTAGCTCTGCCAGTAAAAGCTGCGGTATACTTAATACTAGGCAGATCGGAAACTGGTATCTGAATCGAATAGGTGAGGACGTTGAAGCCCTTGAACCCATCGACGTTGCCACCGGATTGCCCTAGGGTCGTACCGAGAATACGTGGGTCGAGTAAATCAAAAATTCCAGGGGTATCGGCAAAGAAGCTGTCTTCACGAGAGCCGCAAAAAACGGTTTCGCCGGTAGGAAGATCGTAGATTGTCTCTTGGGTATAACGGTCGAGTGTATCGCGCGTAGTTGCACCAGAGATCGCCTTACCCGTGGCAGGATCGTTGTAGTAGGGAGTAGTTCGGATACCGACATTTGGAGGAGGAACCAGTAGGTTGCTACCCAATGTTGTTTCAATGCCTCCAACATCGGTTCGCATAAGAGAGTACTTTTGGGTAAAGTTCTGTCGATTGTCATTCACATGCTCAATGGCACCGATCTCCGTTCCAACGCCATAGGAGAATGCCGAGTTGGGATTCTTGAAGCCTTGGTTTGGGTCGGAGAAGCGGAAGCTATAGGTGCGAACCAGTCTTCCGTTGCGCGGGTCGGTGATATTGATACTGTAGAGTGCGTCCGAGGCGAATCGATCATAGGTGATACCATCACCGGGTTCACAGAAAGGATGCACGTTGACGATGACATTGAGTACCTTCGTCGAGCCACGCATTCCAATGAAAGCATAGACATCCGTGAGGTTTGCCTGCGGGTCTTGCTTAATGAGCGGAGCGTCGCTGTGGCTGGAGGCGTGCGCCAAACCGCCTGTCAGGGTGAGTAGTCCTACTGCGCTGATAGAGGACAATAAACGTTTGCAGTTCACTTGTGCTTTCTCCTTATAGAAAGTGGGTAGTGATGATTGCGAGTAAAGTTATTCTCGCATCTGGAAGGATATTCCAACACTAGATACCGCAATGCTCAAAGGTGCTGATTGTGATTAAAATCATAGAAAATATGTGAACTATCTCCTTGCTACTTCACTTTTTGCAATTTAGCACTGCATTAATGGTACATAAATGACAGAGCCTTCCGAACACTAAGCACGCTCTTTCCAACCCACTGTTCCTTGCCTCCTCTCACGACTCACCTCTCACAAAATCTACACCTACCCCTTGACACGGCTCTTGGTTGGGCAGTACAATATATCCGACTGTTTTAATCGGAGATAAATTTAGTCGGATATATTCCGAATCTTGTTTTGTGCCCTCGTGATCTTTGGGAGAGAAACACAATGCTGACTTTCAGCAAAAAAATTGATTACGCTATCCTCGCACTCTCCTACCTCATGCACACCCCACAGCGTGCCGTGAACACCAAAGAGATCGCGGAAGAATACGATATTCCTGTAGAGCTACTTGCCAAAATCCTCCAACGCCTTGCCAAAGCCGATCTGCTCACCTCCACATCGGGTCCCACGGGAGGCTATCGCCTTTCCCGCACCCCCGAATCCATCAGCATCGGTTTTATCGTTGATACCATCGAAGGACGCCCTGCCCTCGTTCAATGCCTGCGAGAAGATCATCAAGCCTGTGAACAGCACGACAAATGCACCATTCGTACCCCTCTTATGCGGGTGAATGAGCGCATCTTGTACTTGCTAAACCACGTCTCCCTCGCAGAGATATGTCGTGAAGAGCTGTCCACCGTTAGCCCGATACCGTTTCTTGTGCGTGCCTAATTGCCCTGCACGCCTCGAAGGATGAAGAGAAGAACCCATGTCCACACCAAACAGCACCATAGAAGAGTTTGCCGAAAAGGAGTACCAGTACGGCTTCGTCACCGACATCGAGTCCGAGATGATTCCCAAGGGCTTAAGCGAAGACGTTGTTCGCCTCATATCTAGCAAAAAGGGAGAGCCGGAGTGGCTCCTCGAATGGCGACTGAAGGCGTATCGTCACTGGCTCACTATGACAGAGCCTCAATGGCATAACGTCCACTACACTCCTATCAACTACCAAGACATAGTCTACTATGCCGCCCCCAAGCCCAAAAAGCAGATCAATAGCCTTGACGAAGTCGATCCAGAACTCCTCAAGACCTTCGAGAAACTAGGTATCTCTTTGGCAGAGCAACAGAGGCTCACTGGCGTCGCTGTGGATGCCGTTTTTGATAGCGTCTCCGTAGCCACCACATTTCGATCTCAATTGGCAGAGCTTGGGATTATATTTGGTTCGTTTTCGGACGCGGTGAAAGAGCATCCCGATCTCGTGCAGGAGTACCTTGGCTCCGTAGTTCCCTATTCCGACAACTTTTTCGCGGCACTCAATTCGGCGGTCTTCTCAGACGGCTCTTTCTGCTATATCCCCAAGGGCGTGCGTTGCCCTATGGAACTCTCCACCTATTTCCGCATCAATGCAAAGGAGACGGGGCAGTTCGAACGCACCCTCCTGATCTGCGATGAGGACGCCTATGTTTCCTATCTGGAAGGCTGTACGGCTCCCATGCGCGATGAGAACCAACTTCATGCCGCCGTTGTAGAGTTGGTGGCGCACAAGGGCGCACACCTCAAATACTCCACCGTTCAGAACTGGTACCCCGGAGACAAAGAGGGCAAGGGAGGCATCTACAACTTTGTAACCAAGCGCGGCAAGTGCCTTGGAGACAGCAGCAAGATCAGTTGGACACAGGTGGAGACCGGCTCCGCCATCACATGGAAATACCCCAGTTGCCTTCTCATCGGAGATAACTCGGTGGGTGAGTTCTACTCGGTTGCGCTGACGAACCACCGCCAACAAGCCGATACCGGAACCAAGATGATTCATATTGGTAAAAACACAAGCAGTACCATCGTCTCTAAAGGCATCTCGGCGGGCTTTGGACAAAACACCTATCGTGGGCTTGTCCGCATCAATCCGGGAGCCGAAGGCGCGAGAAACTACTCCCAATGCGACTCGCTTCTCCTCGGAGATAAGTGCGGCGCACACACCTTCCCCTATATAGATGTTCGGAACCCCTCCGCACAGGTGGAACATGAGGCAACAACCTCAAAGATAGGCGAAGACCAGATTTTCTATTGTAACCAACGCGGGCTTTCCAATGAGGACGCGGTGAATATCATTGTGAACGGCTTCTGCAAAGAGGTTTTCCGCGTACTCCCAATGGAGTTCGCCGTTGAAGCCCAGAAGCTCCTTGGCGTCAGCCTCGAAGGCAGTGTTGGATAAGAGAGGAACCTTTTTAGAACCATGTTAGAGATTAAGAACCTTCATGCCCGTGTGGACGAGAAAGAGATTCTCAAGGGCATCAATCTCACCGTAAAGCCCGGCGAAATACACGCCATTATGGGTCCCAACGGCTCTGGGAAAAGCACCCTTGCAGGCGTGCTTGCCGGACGCGCCACTTTTGATGTCACCGAGGGAGAAGTCACGTTTAATGGGCAAAGCCTTCTCGAATTGGCTCCCGAAGAGAGAGCCAGAGAGGGGATTTTCCTCGCCTTTCAGTATCCTGTTGAGATACCGGGCGTCAACAATATGTACTTTCTCAAGGCGGCACTCAACGCCATTCGCAAACACAGGGAAGAGCCTCTGCTCAACTCCACCGAATTTACCAAACTGATACGCGAGAAAGCAAAACTCCTAGAGTTGGACGCCTCTCTCCTAAATCGCCCTGTAAACGAAGGCTTCTCTGGCGGAGAAAAGAAGCGGAACGAAATCCTCCAAATGGCAGTGCTGAACCCCTATCTTGCCATTCTGGACGAGACCGATTCGGGATTGGATATCGATGCTCTTCAGATCGTGGCAAACGGAGTGAATGTCTTGCGTAGCCCAGAACGCGCCGTCATTGTAGTCACCCACTACCAACGCTTGCTCAACTATATCGTTCCCGATTTTGTCCATGTGCTTGCCGGAGGACGTATTGTCAAATCGGGCGGGAAAGAGTTGGCACTAGAGCTTGAAGAGAAGGGCTACGGATGGATTGAGCAGGAGACCCGCGCCACTGCGGGAGCCACCGCCTAGACAAAACAGAAAGAGAACTATGCTAGAAGTGACCCCCAGTTGGCAGACCCAGTTTGAGGCACAACACCAGAATGCTGCCGTTCCCAAATGGCTAAAGCAGGTTCGTCAAGACGCTTTTGCCCGCTTTAGAGAGCTTGGCTTTCCTACGCGCCACCATGAGGATTGGCGTTTTACTCCCGTGACTGCCATCACAGAGACGGTGTTTAATCCCGCCACAAAGCCCTATACCTCCGTGCATCTCCCAGAGATCAAGGGAGGAACGCGCCTTGTCTTCCTCAATGGCATTTTCGATTCGGAACTCTCCAGCCTCGCGCCCCTACCCAAAGGGGTGATTGTCACCACTTTGGCGCAGGCTCTACAAGATTTCCCAGAGCAACTTGAGTCCCAATTGGGACACCATGCCAGCTATCAAGAGAGTGCCTTTGTCGCCCTGAATACCGCTTTCGCAACAGAGGGCGCCGTGATCATCGTGCCGCGTGGCGTCGTTGTAGAAGACCCAATCCACCTCCTCTATGTGAGCGTTGGAACCCACTATCCGACGATAGCACACCCGCGCACCCTTGTCCTTGCCGGAGAGCAGAGTCAGATCACTCTGACCGAAACCTATCTCGGATCGGGTGGGGGTATGGTCTTCACAAACGCCGTCACAGAGATCGTCTTGGAACAAAACGCTGTCGTCGACCATTACAAGCTACAGCAAGAGACCTACGAAACCTATCATATCGCCCACATGCAGGTATCGCTTGCCAAAAATAGTAACTTCTCCTCCCATAACATTGCTATTGGAGGCACGCTTGTCCGCAATGAGGCAAATGCGCTACTAGGCGCAGAGGGGATTGAGTGTACTCTCAATGGTCTCTACTTGGCGACAGACAGGCAGCTTATCGATAACCACACCTTCATTGATCACGCGATGCCACACTGCAATAGCCATGAACTCTACAAAGGGATACTGAATGGGCGCGGGCGTGGAGTCTTCAATGGCAAAATCATGGTGCGCCCTGATGCCCAAAAAACCGACGCCAAACAGACCAACAAGACCATACTGCTCTCCAAAGAGGCGCAGGTCAACACGAAGCCCCAGCTCGAAATCTATGCCGATGATGTGAAGTGTACTCATGGCGCAACAGTGGGACAGTTGAGTGCCGATGCTCTCTTTTATCTCCAGGCACGTGGCATTGGGCGAGAAGAGGCGCAAAGCCTACTGACCTACGCCTTCGCAAGTGAAGTCATCGATAGGATTCGGGTTCCAGAGTTACGGGATCGTGTCCATGACGCCCTCTTCACTCACCTCCCGACAACCATTCGTCCCGAGGAGTTCTAACGGCATTATGACTACCGCAAACCTCAAACAAACCTACATGTCTCCCAAAGAGTATCTGGCATGGGAAGAGAAACAGCTCGAACGGCATGAATATTTGGAGGGCATTATTCGTGCTATGTCGGGAGCTAGCATAACACATAACCAGATTGTCGCGAATCTCACCCGATTCACTGGCAATCTTTTGGAAAGCACGCCCTGTCGTAGTTACACCAGTACGCAACGTGTACAGTCCGCCAAGAGTAGCCAGTATTTCTATCCCGATATTGTTGTTACTTGTGGCACTCCGCAGGTAGGGCAAGGGGATTCCATTCTCAACCCTGCGGCTCTTTTTGAGGTTCTCTCCCCTTCCACAGAGCGGTACGACCGTATTGAGAAGTTTCGTCGCTATCAGGCAATAGAGTCCCTTCAAGAGTATTTTCTGGTGAGCCAAGATGCAGCGATAGTGGAGGCATTTCGACGGAATCCCAATGGTGGTTGGACGATTGAGATTTATGTGGGATTAGGAGTTGAAATTCCTATCGAGAGTACGGGGATTGCGCTTTCCATGCGAGACATCTACAACGGGCTAGAGATTCCGGATGAGGAAGCTATTGTGGACGCGCAAGGAGCCGAAGCATGAGTACCAACACCCTAACACAGCCAAAAAAGAAGACGTTTGACGTCGAGAAAGTACGCAAGGATTTCCCTATCCTTAGCCAGCTCGTGCGAGGCAAGAAGCCTCTGGTCTATCTCGATAACGCAAATACCACCCAGAAACCGAAATGCGTGATAAATACTCTCGTCCGATACTATAGAGAATATAACTCCAACGTGCATCGCGCTTCCCACTATCTCGGCTCAAAAGCAGACCACGCCTACGAAAAGGGGCGCCACAAAGTACAAAACTTCCTTAAGGCGAGGCATTTCGAGGAGATTATCTTCGTGCGTAACGCCACAGAGGGAATCAATCTCGTTGCACAGACTTGGGGGCGCCGGAATGTGGATAAGGGGGATGAGATTCTCGTCTCTGCCATGGAACACCACGCCAACATAGTGCCGTGGCAAATGCTTTGTGAAGAGCGCGGAGCTACCCTCAAAGTGATCCCCATGAGCGATTCGGGGGAGCTCGACCTAGAGGCGTATGAAAAGCTCCTCACACCCCAAACGCGCCTCGTTGGTCTGGTACATATGTCGAACGCTTTGGGAACCGTCAACCCCATCAAAGAGATGATCGCCACCGCGCATAAGCAGGGCATTCCTGTCCTCATTGATGGAGCGCAGTCGGCATACCATATGTCCATTGACGTACAAGAGTTGGATTGTGATTTCTTCGTCTTCTCTGGACACAAGCTCTATGGTCCCACCGGAATCGGTATCCTGTATGGGAAGCGGGAATTGCTAGAAGTGATGCCCCCTTGGATGGGCGGGGGAGACATGATTCTCACCGTCTCCTTCGATAAGACCACCTACAACGATCTCCCCTTCAAGTTCGAGGCGGGGACTCCTCACATCGAAGGGGTTATTGGGCTTGGCGCTGCCATAGACTACCTCAACGGCTTGGGTATGGAGAATATCGCAAAGCATGAGGCAGAACTCATGGCGTATGGAACCGAGGCGCTAGCACAAGTTCCAGACCTCAAAATGATAGGCACAGCAAAGCATAAAGCAAGCGTCTTCTCGTTTATGTTGGGGGAAATTCATCCCCAAGATGTTGGGACGATACTGGATATGGAGGGGATTGCCGTGCGTACCGGGCAACATTGTGCCCACCCAGTCATGCAACACTTTGGGATATCGGCAACGGTACGCGCCTCCCTCGCCTGCTACAACACTCGCGCAGAGATCGATGCACTCGTGCAGGGTCTCCACAAAGCGCATCGGTTTATGGGGTAAAGATGAGTTTGACACAACAAGAAAAGGCAGAGGAGCTCATTGAGGCATTCTCCTTCTTTGAAGAGTGGGAAGACCGTTATGGGTATCTCATCGATCTTGGTAAAGAGCTTCCCGCCATGCCAGAGGTGCTAAAAACGGAAGAGAGCCAAGTACAGGGTTGTCAAAGCAAGGTTTGGGTTGTTGCCAAGACCTCCCAAGGCGACGGACAATCCCACATCGATCTCCTTGTCGATAGTGATTCGGCGATTGTGAAGGGCTTAATCGCCATTCTATGGCAGGTCTCTTCGGGGTACGCTCCCCAAGAGATTCTTGCGTTTGATATTGAAGGGCTTTTGAAGCGGTTGGACTTAGAGGAACATCTCAGTATGAATCGGCGTAACGGACTCTATAGCATGATACAACGAATCCGATCATTGGCGGTTCAAGGAGCGTGAAAAGAGAGGTATGGAGACAACAACAGAACTATCACCCATCGAATGTTCGCTCTTGGAGGGGCAGATTGTAGACGCGCTAAAAACGGTCTTCGATCCTGAAATTCCTATCAACATTTACGAAATGGGATTGATCTACGATATTACAGTAATGCCTTCGGGCTTGGCACACTTACGGATGACCCTCACCTCACCCGGATGCCCTGCAGCACAATCACTCCCTGCGGAAATAGAGCAGAAGACGCGGAGCGTTGCGGGTATTTCCGATGTGAAACTTGACCTCGTTTGGGAGCCTACTTGGAATCTCGATATGATGTCGGACGAAGCAAAACTAGAACTAGGGCTATTGTAGAAGGAGACTGCTTTGATAACAGAGACACCCACACTCATCACACTGACTCCCAGTGCGATACAGCAGGTGAAGCGACTCATTCAGAAAAAAGGGGTTGAGAGTGCGGTCTTGCGAGTAGGAGTAAAGGGCGGAGGTTGCTCCGGTCTCTCCTATATCATGCGCCTAGAAGATGCCGCTACCGAGCGCGATACCCTTTTTGAGCAAGACGGCGTTACCCTCTGCGTAGATAAAAAAAGCGCACAGTTTCTGCAAGGGGTAGAACTGGACTACTCTGTAAAGAATTTGCTGGAGGGGGGCTGGAAGTGGAGCAACCCGAATGCGTCCCGCAGTTGCGGTTGTGGAACCTCTTTCACACCCAAATAGCAGGCGTGAATTGGGAGCATCACTTGCATTCTAGTCCCTTTTTGCCCCACAAAAGAGAACGGATTCTCTCTTTTTGACTTTGTCATGGGTAAGGTCACTCATGGGCAAGAACGACGAAGGCACTCTGTACACTCTTTCCATTCAATAGTTTCAACTCTGCGGTGAACCAATCGGGGTTCACCGCTTCCATTTGGCTTCCCCCTGCCCCCATTTCGTCAAATCGCATGGTAGAGCGCACTCCCGCCAAAATCCCCACATTCAACAGAGGAGGCTCCTTGCGTGCCAAAGGAAAACGTGGTGCACCCCCCCGCCACATCTGAGGTGCAAGCGCAACCTGCCCTGCTTGTGCTCCCAAGACCTCTGGCTTTTGTGGAAGGCGCAACTGTTTCAGCTTCGCCTGAACCCTCTCCAATAACTGCGTGTAGGTCAACTCTCCCCTCTCCCAAAAGAGCGTCCTACAAAGTGCAAGCGTAAAAGCACTCACCGCGATCTCCGAGCGTCCCTCAATGGGGAGAAGGCGTAACTCTTGTGCCTTTTCTCGTCTTCCGCAGGCGGCTAAAACCATGTAGGGAGGCTCTGTGTCCGTTGCAACATCTGGCACAGAAGGAGAGGCTCCCCCTCCCGTGAGGTTCTTCCCGGACACACCTTTCGAGACATAATTGAATGTCAGCCCTTCCCACGTATCAGGCGAAATATCCCGGCTTGCTCCCGCTGCATAACAGGTATCCAAAACCATGCAGACCCGCTTACTGCGGAGGGAGGAGAGCCAAGAACGCAATAATACATCGCGAATTAGCGTCGCTTGCGTCGCTTCATAGGTCACGAGAGCCTCATACTGATAGCCTAGTTGTTTTGCTGTGGGGTCTAAAATACGGGTTCCATGCCCCGAATAGTAAACTACAACCACATCTTCCGGCTTCACCATCCGCTTCAAAGCCTGAAATGCCTGCTCAATGGCAACAAAACTGGCGTGGGAACTCGCATAGCGAAAATCCTTCCCCATGCTCTGGGTAGGCACACCAATAAGCGTCACAGATGAGGGTGTAAACCCGAACCGCCACGTGAGCAGAGAAGCCAGCAGACGCACATCGTTTTGAGGGGCTTTCAAAGGCTTTTCGTGAAAGGTGGTATTGGGGGCAAACTCTCCACTGGCAATCAAGAGCGCGTATCGCTTTTCCGCAAGGAGAGGAAGGCAGAGTGTCATTCCTACCAGCACAAAGAGCCAGGTTCTTATTCCTTTTCGTCTCATTTCGCGGGGGCTCCTTTTGGGCTCACTTTCAGCAGTTCAGCTACCTTCACCTTGGCTGCCTCCGCCTTCCGAAGCCACTCTGCCCGCTCTGTAGCCTCTCTTACCTGTCCTGCCTGCTGAGCATAAAGTTTCTGAAGTGCTACCCACACAATGGGATCATTGGGTTGTACCAGCGCACACTCCTCCCAATGTTCGATCACATGGGGTAACTGTTTTGGATCGGGGGAAACAAACTTTTGGAGCATCTCAGGTGCGTCAACCCAGCCACCAGTAGCACTTCCCGTCTTATCTGTCTGCCCCACAATCTCAAAACCATTTGGGTTTGCTTTGGGGCTCACAGGTTGCCGAAACCAAAGCAGAAATGCACAGGAGGTCATTGCCACTCCCCCAACAAAAGAGAGGCTAGTTCGTAGAAGCCCCCCTCTGCATAGCACTCTCACCTGTTCCGCTCGGCTCTGGCAACGAGGACAGCGTAGGAGATGATCCTGCCACGCATTGCGCTCGAGAGAGTTGGAAAGGCGGTCTCCTTGCCATGCACCATGCCATCCTGCCCAACCTTCATGCAGAGTGCGTGTGCTTGCAAAGAGGGTTCTAAATTCGGCGACAGCAGAGGAGCAAGCAGGGCATTTCCGCAGGTGCTTTTGGAGTGTTACCCTAGCATCCCTCTCCAAAAGCCCCTCGGCATACGCCATAAGAGTCTCGAATTCGGGTTCTGCCTCTGTGGAGGGCATTTCCAGAATTTGGTACTGTAGAGCGTTCCGCTCTTCGGAACTCTCTCTTATCGTGTCTCTTTTAGTGTTCTCTGCCATCACTTAGACTCCCACAAGGTGCTTTCGCAAAACAGCATACGAGCGCGAGGCGGTCATCCTAACAGCTACGGAAGACATCCCTGTTACTTCTGCAATCTCCGAAAAACTCTTCTCTTGTAACCTCAAACTAATGATCACGCGTTGATGCTCAGTCAGGTGTTGTAGCGCCTCACGAATGCGGTGATTTTGCTCTTCATTGAGGACTTGCTGGATTGGGTCGGCGGGGGTTTGGCTCTCCCAAATCTGTTGAAAGGTCTCACGGTCGTCCTCTTTAGCCCCCGCATCCGAGTGCCCAAATACCTCCGTCAAAGGTTGTCGTTGCCTCCACTTCCGATAGTCGATAAGGGCATTAGTGGCGATCCTATACACCCATGTGCGAATCTGAGCCTCTCCCCGAAACCCTTCCAAGGAACGATGCACTTTGAGGAGAACGATCTGAGTTATATCCTCCGCATCTTCAGAGGGCACCCCACTCCGCCGACACAGCGCGTATATCGGTGCTCGGTACGTTTCCAGGTCGCCAACAGACCAAGAGTGTTGTTTTTCCTCACTCATGAACACATTTCCCTACCATTGATGCTAGGATACTCTTCTATGGAGAGACATGATATACTAGGCGTCGTGCTATCCATTGCCCCCCAGTATCGGCTCTCAAGCCTTGGAGTAGGCGCGTTGCATTGATTAGGCTCGTAGACTGCAACCCTTTTTGCGCTGATACTTCGCGCACCTGCACAGGAGACTCTTCCATACTGCGGGGAGGATTCAACAAGCCAAACCTCTGTTGTTTTACTTGTGGTTCTCTGCCTCGCTTTTCAGAATGCAATAAGACAATCAACTCCCGATCTTCTTCCTCTTCTGCACGCTCCACCAGGAAGCCCCCCATGGCTGGCAAAAGCAGGGCAGTCTTAGGTTTGGCGGTCACCAAAAGAGAATTGCTTGGAAGGAGGAGGCGCAATCCCTGCCGGCTACGTTCCAAAACAAAAACCTGCCCCGCAAGTGCCGTCTCCAGCCTCATGTGATACTGGGTGCCTGGCAGGAGCTTGCGTGGTGTGTTTTCCTCACTCGGGGGGGTTGCAATGAGCTTGATCGTTATCCCCTTCTCTCGCTCTCCCTCTTTCAACCCCTTTTCCAGTATCAAAGCCTGTTCCTGCTCGGAAAGAGGAGGCGCAAATGAGAGCAGCGCACCTAGAATCCGATCTCCCAATTCTCCTATCAACCCTTCCCTATTCACATTACTATACCCCTGCACATTGCCCGAAAGTAAGAGCAGACTCTGCGCCGTTCCCAACCAACTCACAAGAGGCTTCTCTCCCTTCTCCTCACGCCGCAACTCCAAGGTGCAAGAGTAGCCCGCAGCTCTCTCTTGCATTGCCTCATGGTAGGAGAGGCGTCCCTCTATTAAAAAGACCGCTTTTAAGGTTGAGACCGGTTCCTTCTGTTCAAACGTCACCAGTTGCCCATTGCTGTCTCTCTGCACTACACAGAAATCGGGGGCAAGAGTCTCACTCACTCTCTCTCGCGCTTTTAGGTAGCGTGCCACCCCCTCAGTGAAGCGCAGGTTCATCAACTGCCCCTCTTCTCTCTGGTTCGTCAACCCTCCTGCGTCCTGAATTGTTGAGATAACAAGCAGAGGGCAGTCGAGCCTTCGGCTCGGTCTTGCCTGAGCAAAGAGAGCAGAGGAGAGGAGGAGGAGGCTCCCCAACGCACCCAATAAGAACTGTCGCATGGTAGCCTCCTTTAGCTAGGGCTTATTCTCTTTTGCGTCCTGTTTCGATTGAATCGTAACGGAGAGCATGGAGGTATAGAAGGGGCTTGCCCACTCGTCCTCCTTGGGCGTCTCCGTCAATCTAAAGCCACGGTCTCTTCGTATCAGTTCACGAAAAGAGACCCCTGCATCCCCGGAATCGTTGCCAAGAAGCGCATTCAGAAACCCTTTTGCGTCTGCCATCGACCGAAAAAGGAAGGCTTTCACCCGCTCAGTACCAGGCGCATCGGGTTGCACAGTATGCCCCTCATCTGGAAAGCGATAGAGGGTTCCAGGCTTCACTGCCGTATCAGACGCCTTTTTGCTGGGGGGATACATGACGTATATTCTATCGTCTGTGTCCTTTTCTAACACAACAAGATAGCCACCCGTCTTACCCAAACTAAACTCAAAAGAGACCTGTTGTCCTACAACGAGAGTGCCACGATTGGGCGATATCTTTACCAAGATGCGTGACACGTCTTTATAGTCCTGGTTAAAGAGTTCCCACGCGGTCTTTTCCGTCTGTTTTGTCGCAGGAACGGGGACACCTTCAGACGGAGCAAAAACGGTACGCTTCGAATTCTCGGAAGGAAAAAAGATGGGGGTCTGATCATGGGGTAGTGCACGGGAAGAGACCTCCCCCGTTACCTGAGATTGAAACTCGCCCCACGTCATGTCCTCCTTTAATTTGAGCAGTTGGCGACTAAGGTAGTAGGTAAAGATGCCGTGCGATGTCCCTTCAAATTCGTCCTCTTCTGCGGTTTGGCTACGGCTGGCGGCGGCAAAACAAGAGATGGTGTCTCCCGGCAAAATAGGAACGTTGTCATCACCGGACTCGGCAGGTGCAGGGTTGCCTTCTCGTGCCTCTCCTCGTGCCTTTGCATTCCGATAGTAGCGAGATTTGCCACGTTTTTTGAAGCTCTTTACGCGCACAGCCTCCGCAAAGCAGGCATCTAAGAATACAGTTCGGCTCTTCGCAGGGACAGCGCGTATCATCGCGCTCAGTTTCTGTCCTGTGAGGTAGTGGTCCTCTCTATCGTCCTGTGCGTCGGAGGGCAAGAGGACACCGTTTCCGCTCACCACTTTCGTGCCATGTCCCGCAAAGTAGAAGAGAAACTTCTCATCGGGCTTGCACGCCTCGCGGATGTCGCTAAGTGCCACAATAATCTCGCCATAGGTCGGGTTTTCGAGGCGATTGACGGCAAAGCCACGCTTTTTGAGCACCTCAGCGATCTTTGCAGAATCGTTGATACACCCATCGAGATCGGCGTTTTTGAGGTTGGGATAGCGATTCACCCCTATGACGAGTGCTTTATCGGCTTGTGCGGAGAGCGAGATAAAACACAACCCCATTCCCATCATGATCAATTTGCTAAGATGTCGATACATATCCAATCCTCCTAATCTCTCACCTCTGTTAGCCTTAGGGTCGCTTCTCTGGCTCCACGATCTCAAGCAGAGAGTCTTTGTTTCGCGCTTTACGCCCTCCGGGGCGTTGTCCCCATGCTTCCAAACAGTTCTTAACAATAAACTCTTCCGCTATCCAAAGCGTCCCTTTGTTCCCCCAGTTTTCGGACCATGAGTTCACAAGCTGGAAGGCTTGCCTCTTCGAGTCGTATCCAATAATAGTGATAGCATGGTATCCATAACGCTTGCCTGGTTCCGGTATGCTGTTGTAGACAAAATCAGGGTCTCTGGAAGGAGCACCGAAATCATCAAGGATAGGGATACCCGTCACGAACGGGGTTTCTGTCTCATAGAGCCATGACTTCATCAGGCTAGGGTTTACGGGAGTTCCAGAACGCGCCCCCCGTGACAGGCAAACCGACTGACGCGCCTTGTGGGATTTCGCACTCTTCTTGGTCTCTTCAGAAGCACTAAATCGGATGTTGGTGGCATCCCAAGGATAATCTGCAAGTGAGCTACAGCCCTCTTTCTCCAAAACATCGAAGGCACGAAATATCTGCATCCCCTTGTGCGCGTTGCCTTGATTAAAGCGATGCCATATCCAACCTGGGCTAAAGAGGTTCTGTGGGCTTTTCCGCTCTTCGGGAGAGAGTTTGCGCTGACGCGCCTCCGACATCGTATAGCAGTAGTAGGCGGTTGCCCAACCAACACAGGAAAACGTGTCTCCTTGATCGGCGATGGGGGGCAGAAAAGCCTTCAAAGAAAAACTCTCTGGTAGGATTTGAAGACCACGCGTTGCCCGTGTCTTCACACTAGGGTATGTGGTAAAAGTCGCCTCGTCGGTCAACTCCAAGCCTGTGGCATACGCGGTTTGCCCAAAGCTGTGGCGGGGGGCAACTACGAGAAGGAGTGCAAGTACCCAAAGGAGCTGATGTTTTCGGTATGACATGATGATGCTCTCCAAAAAAGAGGGGTCGATAGAGATATGCAGAGACTGACTTGCCAACAAACAAAAGTGTAACGCATTCAAGCACAAAAAAGAGAATCGCAATACTCTATTTTGGCACGAGAAGGGCATAAGTTGTTTATGAGAGGGCAGAAAGCTCGTTTCGACAACTTTTGCAAACCTAAAGCCCTGACCTCTGTAACCTTTGCCAAAACAATTGGGAGAAGCCAAAATTGTTTTGGAAGAGAGGCATATAATACTCATATCGTTGTGATTGCTTTCTGCCGAAAGGACTGAGTGAAGAAGAGATATGTGCACTTTCATACACGTCACTTCTCATACTGCCCCCCTTACACACTAGCAAAATGGGCGAGAGAAGCGGTACTATAATATGGAGTTAGAGATTGAAACCCGTGAGCTGTCTCCACTTAGCGCAGGGGACCACCGCGCTGTTTGGGGGGTCAACTCTTAGAAGGATAGATTATGGTTATTGAAACAAAAGAGGATGTTGTTAAGCTTTCAGGATCGTTACGCAAGAATCAATGGATAACAATCAAAGCCGCAGCGCAACTTCTCTTGCACGAACACCCTGAGGGGATTATCGTCGATTGTTCACACATGAGTGACATTTCTGGCGATGGCGCAAAAACCTTTTTGGAGGCAATGCGCGACATTGAGTCTGCCCACTCTCGCATCATCGTTGCGAATCTGCCAGAGCAAGTCTTTGCTGTCTGTCGTTCCATTCCCGGCGTGCGCTCTCAGTTGCCAATCGCCGCCTCGGTGGAAGATGCACGTGCCTCCCTCAAAGCCACGGCACGAAACGCACAAAAGTCTCTTTCGGCTCAGCATGATGTGCGTAAAGGCTCTCTGCTGTTGGTTCCCCTCTTGGAGAACATCGATCTCTCCTATGGTGTCGTGTTGGCGGGACGCTTGGCGGTGCAGGGCAAATCTGAGATACGTCTCATCTACCTCATGGAGATCGCGCGCAATTTGCCCTTAAATGCCCCTCTTCTGGAAGCAGAAAACAATGCTACCAAAGCCCTTGAAGAGGCGAAACTGCTGGCGGCAAGCGCACACGTACCTATCTCTGAACACCTAGATCGGGTTCGAGATGCGTTTGACGGTATCCTCACCGCCGCGAAAACCTATGAAAGTGATACCATCGTGATTGGAGTCTCCGAGGCACCGGGGCAAGAAGAGCAAGCGGAAGCGGTGGAACAATTGCTTCAGATGCTGATGAAACGCGCACCGTGTGAACTCGTCATTGGTCGCCCAAAACCCAAAGTATAAAAGTCCTTGAAGGAGTAGTAACCCATGTTTGGACGTAAAAACCCCCAACAGATGCCACCAGAGCCTGCCCATGTGAAAGCAGCAGAGGTGGCTCACATTGAGGGTGGTGGTCTTGTACAACTGATCATCACCGATGTGCGCCCCATCGCCTTCTATCTCTTCCTCAACGATGTCTATGTGCCACAAGAGCGTGTGGAGAGTTTTTCCCTCTCCATAGAGGCTCCCTCAAAAGAGGCTTTGGGGGGCATAGTGCGTGCCACGCTTGCCCGTTCTGTCGATACCGTCGCGGGGAAAGCCGAGCTACAACGCTCCGAACTCTTTCCCTGCACGTTAGAGATCATCGCTCTGGGCAGACGCCTCTCGGTAACGGCATCTCAACCCGATTCGGTGGATGGACTATGGGTTAGTCTTGGTCTACGCGCAGATGGAACCAGTGCCGAGGTGCAGGGTCTCGCCGCGCTCCGTGTTCTCGTCATGGAGGGGTTTGTGGACGCTAAGCTGACGTGGAACGATGGAGAAGTAGAGGACATATTCCCCGCAGATCAGGCGGCAGGACTGGCATAGTATAATTGCCCTCAGCATTTCTTCTCTAAAGGAGGAACTTGAGGGCTTGTGCGCTAAAAATACCAGTACGAACACAGTTACTTTGATCGGGGCAACCACATTGAGCGAAGAAGAGCCAAAATCTAAAGATTTCCACGGGCAAAACCTCGACAATAAGGTTTTCACAGAACTCGATCTGAAAGAGGCTGACTTTTCTGATTGCTCTCTAGTCAATGCCATATTTCCAGTAGGCTGTGATATGAGCAATGCAAAATTTTTCAAAGCCGACCTTAGGAATGCAAAACTAGAGGGAGTCATTCTCACTGGAGCGAACCTTGACGAAGCCATACTCCTTGGGGCAAACTTCCAACGTGCCAATTTGACGAACGCTACGTTGCAGGGTTCTTATGCGATTTGCACCGATTTCGGTGAAGCTGAACTCCCCGAAATAGTTTTAGGTAACATGCATGTAGGTATAGAATTGCTTCAGGGTGTAGAAAAAGATATATCTGTGATAAAACAGCGAAAAGCTTTTGGTCTATTTAGCCCAACAAACTTCAGCAAAGCGAATATGACAGGCGCATTACTAGGTAGTAAGACCTATATAGGGGTCAATTTCACAGGAGCCAACCTTTCCGGATGTGATTGTGGCAGATCCAACCTACAAAACGCACGTTTTCAGAATGCCAATCTCGAAGATACTGGTTTTGCCTCCGCTACAAACCTTACTGCCGAACAGTTGGCAGGTGCGAACTTGGAGAACACAAAGCTTCCAGCAACCATCGTTTTTGAAGCAGAACCGAAACAGGTCGATGCGTCGATCCAATATGCGAGCAAACTCTATCTTGCAACAATCACTATCTGTGTTTTCTCTTTGCTCATTTTGGGTTCGATGACACACGCCGATATCGTGCTCCCAAAAGGAGTCATAAAACTTCCCTTTGTAGATTTGGAGATTCCCACATCCTACTTTTTCTGGATAGGTCCCCTTTTAGTATTTGTTATTTCCTTTACGTTTCTGTTTCAACTTTACCGCTCTTGGGAAGCGATGATGGTGCTCCCTGCCGTATATCCTGACGGCAAAACGGTGGATAGAAAAGTTCACCCTAGCCTTATCAACTGTATCAACTTTTATGAGTGGGTCCAAATAAAAGGGAAACGACCGCCGCTACTTTGGACACAAAAGCTACTCTGCTATTGGAGTGTGTACTATCTCCCCCCCATCACTCTGGTCTATTACTGGAAACGGTATCTCATTACACATGACGAAGTTGGAATAGCGTGGCACATTCTTCTAATCGCTCTTGCGTTCTGGACGGGGCAAATGATTCAATCCCTCCAGAAGTCAATCGCAAAAGGACAAAAGATTGGTGGACGAAATGCGAAAGGCGGACTGCCGAACCCCTTGAGAGCAAGAATGGCACGTCTCTGGGAAGTCATAAAGAACAACCCTCGCGAGTGGGATTCGACATCGCACTATTTCTGGCTCAACAAAAAGCACGTTCTGGTTCATTTGGCGAGCATTTCAATCTTTGCGGGCTTGGCAACCGTGTTTCGTATAGGTATGCTACCTGAATGCGGTGTTTCCTCAGTGATTCTGAAAAGATTCCATCCACTGTTTCGATCTCAAATTGTTGCAGACTTAAGGGATGCCAAACTCGCTGAAACACCTAGCGGGTGGATTGATAATCCAACGAGCGACAAAGAACGCGATAAAAACAAAACCCTTGCCTCAAAAATGATCGCCCAGAACCTGAGTGGTTTGAGGTTAGAGTATGCGAGACTTAACAATATGTTCCTTGCAGGTTTCTCCCTACAAGGTGCACACTAGTCCTTCCCTGATTTCACGTACATAGAGTTAAGCAACTTTTCGCATCGGTTCGTGTTGTTGCTGTTGCTCAAATTGTTCAGGACTCATGTAGCCCAGGGTCGAATGGCTTCGTTTCCGGTTGTACCATACAACAATCCATTCAAAG
>CAMCUQ010000050.1 GCA_945878775.1 Chthonomonas calidirosea | reverse complement strand
ATTGGGATGCGCCAAAAGAAGAAAGGCATGAGTTGGTCGCGGAAAGGCAGTCAAACGCTCGCTTCACTCAAAGTCGCAGAACTCAACGGGCAATGGAGACAACTTTTTGCCGCATAAAACCATCCCGACTTTTTGGAGAGGAACAAAATATTTTCAAAAATAGTTGTCGAAAACGGCTAAAATCACGCCTTTAAACACAAAAAAGCCCTCCATACTCGAAAAAGGGGCAAAGACAGGTTTTGCGTACAAGTGCAAGAGATTCGCGGAGACGATGAAGTAAATGGGGTGTTAATTTGACTTCTCCTCTCACCTCTGGTAGAATCGAGCTTCGTGAGGAGGTCGGGTGGTCGCTCTCGCATTGCGGGAGAGGAAAGTCCGGGCTTCATAGGGCGCGATGCCGGATAACGTCCGGGCGGGGTGACTCGACGGAAAGTGCCACAGAAATGACACAGCCCACCTTTAGGGGAGGGCAACGGTGAAATGGTGCGGTAAGAGCGCACCAGCAGTGTGGAGACACATTGGCTTGGTAAACCCCATCGGAAGCAAGGTCAAACAGGAAGGGTTGAGGTGGCTCCGCCGACCTTCCGGGATAGACCGCTAGAGGAGTCGGGCAACCGGCTTCCCAGAGAGATGACCATACAAACACAGAACCCGGCTTACAGACCTCCTCACGAGACCTCTGTTTCCGCCAATCGTTTAGCACAGAGTCCTGCCCCATACGCCGCATCGTGGCGCGGTTGCGCTAAGAGGAATCTACCCCCCGCAAGGTCTTCTGGTTCGATATTTGTCTCTCCTTCTCCCAACCACTGAGGCTCTTGAAATTCTGAGCGGAAGAAACTCCCCAACTCCCAAAGCCCTCCTAGAGGATAGACGGGAATATCACGAGGCAACCAAAGACGATGACGCACCTCACGGACGGTATGGCGCAAACGACGCGCCATCTCCACCACGAGGCTACGGGCTATGATGTCCTCCTCTTCCGCCAAAAGCCCAATCTTTGGGGCGAGAGAGGCGACACGCGCAGGGCTAAAATCGGAGTAGAGCCAGTGCATGAGTTCTGTGGAGATTCGTGTCTTCGTATATTCCAGCACCGTTTGAGAGACTCTGTCCTGCTTGCCTGTCTCCAACTGCGTGAGCGTGTGACGCAAGGCATAGAGACCCAAATTAAAGCCGCTCCCCCTATCTCCGAGTAGATACCCCAAGCCGTCTGCTTTTGCTGTCTCTCCCTTCGCATCTTTCGCATAGGCAACGGCTCCAGTACCTGCAATCACCACAATGCCGGGGTCTCCCTGCGTTGCGCCCCACCATGCGATCTCATAGTCTGGGCAAAGATGCGTTGAGGAAGCGGGCAGAGCTTGCTCCATGATATGCAAAAACGGTGTGCGCCGGGCAGTGACAGAGTAGCCTGCCACACCAGCACACACCGCATTTAGCTGTACACTCTGAGGAGAGAGACCTGCACTATGGCAGGCTACTCGAAAAGCAACTTGCACCGATTGCAAGAGAACCTCGTCGCTATTGGTTGCGATATTTCCAGAGCCACCTGTGCCACGCCCAAGCTCTTCTCCCTCGCTGTTCAAGAGGGCGATAGTGGTTTTTGTTCCCCCTCCATCCAGACCGAGATAGAGCGACATGGTGGCGACCTCCCTTAGAACACCTACTTCGTCTTGATAGGAGTGGGGCGAGTAGAACCTTTTGCCAAGCCAAGAGCGAAAAGGATGCCTCCGGTGATATGCTTGCGATAGTGAGTATCGAGCCACATTTCGCGCCGATGCCCCAGTGAGGTATAGAAGACGCGCCCCTTCCCATAGGAACGAGACCATGAAATCAGGTTCTCTCCGGGCTGATTCGCCTCCTTGCTGCCATCATCGGGGTGCTTGTCCAGCCACAAGAGCAGGTGCAGGTTCTCTCTGTCGATATTGTGAAGAATATAGATTTCGTCGAAGGCTTTCCAGATGCCCCCTTCAGGACTGGTATTCATCTTCAAATCGACTTTGGTTGCTGTTGTGGGATTGAACTCTTTTCCTGCCTCCGCCACTGCTTTGAGAGCAGGATGACCGGGATCGGCGATGTACGACTCCACCGCGCATTGTGAGCCATGAGTCTTGAATTCGCCACCAATCATCTTAATATAGGCAGAGGGAACCTCTTTGGAATTGGGCATATTGTGAAAGGTGTCGGAAGCGGAGTGCATTCCCACAAACCCTTTCCCCGATTTGATAAAATCGAGAAAGGCATCGGGGTTCGGAATGGGAAGCACGCCCGTCGTGTTTGCAAAGACCACGGCATCATAGCCCTTGAGAGCCTCTGGCGTCATCTTTTGTGCCATATCGTCATCGTTTCGCACAAAGTCGGTATCCCATTTCTGGGTCTCCTCACCAAGCCGACGAATGACCTCTTCGGCGACAGGGATACTGTCGTGTCGAAAGCCCTTTGTCACCGTGACGACGAGCAGTTTTTTGCGTTTCTGTTCCGGTTTTAGGGCTTCGGAACCTCGAACGCTCAGCACCAATAGGGTCAAGGTAGTTATGCCCAAAAGCAACCCTCTGGAAAGTGTGTGTTGTTTCATCGGTTGTATTGCGAACCTCCCTCTCGAAAATTGTGATTCCGGTATGAGTAGCCTCATCGGTAGGAATTAGTGTAGAAGGTCATTGTCTTTCAAGACGGTGACCAGCTCTTGAACAGAAGCCGCAGACTTCTGAAGAGCGGCATTCTCCTCTTCGGTGAGATCGATATGGACAACCTTTTCCACACCCGTTGCGCCCAAGCGTGCAGGAAGCCCCAAGTAGAGGTTATTCACATCATAGCCACCCTCATTGTCACCTGTATAAACCGAGCAGGGGAGGATGCGTTTTCGATCATTGAGAACAGCGTCTATCATTTGGGCTATGGCTGCGGAGGGGGCATAGAATGCGCTCCCTGTTTTTAGAAGGGCGACGATCTCACCACCACCTTTGCGGGCACGATCCACGATCTGCCCCAACCGTTCGGCAGGAATCAGCTTCGATATGGGGATACCACCCACGTTTGTGCTTCCAATGAGAGGAACCATGTCATCGCCATGCCCTCCCAAAACGTAGGCATTCACCTCTGCCACGCTCACATTGAGTTCCATCGCAAGGAAGGCGCGGAAACGTGCTGTGTCCAGAATCCCCGCTTGTCCGAAGACTCGGCTTGCAGGAAAACCGCTCTCTTGTAGAGCCACATGACACATTGCATCTAGGGGGTTGGTTAGCAGAATTAGTATTGAGTTTGGGGATTGTGCCACGGCGTTGCGAGTCACATCCGCCACGATACCGGCATTCACTTTGAGCAGGTCATCGCGGCTCATACCGGGCTTTCGGGGAAGCCCACTGGTAATGACGACGATATCCGAGTCTTTCGTCGCTTCCCAGTCGTTGGTTCCCACGATGTGCGCGTCGGAACCGATGATGGGCATCGCCTCCAATAGGTCGAGTGCCTTGCCTTGAGGCATTCCATCCACAATATCAAATAGGACAACATCCACATCTCCACGGAGTGCCAACCAGTGAGCGAGAGTCGCCCCTGTCTGTCCCGCGCCAGCAATCGTAATCTTCTTTCGCATCTTTGTTTCCTCTTGGAAGTTTGGTGTATTTGAAGGTTTGTCCCTTTAGAGAGCCGGAGGTTACAAGAACTTCCAAGAGACTCCACTATAGGACGAACGCCATTCAGAATCGAGATTAAGGGTATTGCCTTGCAATCTACCCTCTGCATTTTGCGTTACTTGAAGGGTGTGCCAGCGGTAGGCTCCCTGTGTGTAGTCAAAGGTGACGCCATCATCATCGTACAAGGCGAATGAGCCGGGCAGGTTCCCATAGTGAACGACCTCAAGAGGAACCGCCTCGCCTGCCTTGGGGGCAAAGGAACGTGTGGGCATCATGGGAATGATACCTCCGTTTCGCACAAAAAGGGGTAACGTTTCCAGTGAAGGATAGATTCGGTGTGTCCTGCCCCCCTCAAAGCGTTGCCCTGTTTCAAAATCGAACCAGTCTCCGGCAGGGAGAGCGACGTCTCTCCATTGCTCTCCCTCAAAAACGGGCGCGACAAGGAGCGAATCGCCCACCAAAAACTGGTCCCCATTCTCTGCAAAAAGTGCTGCCTCTTCGGGAGTGGTAGTCTGTTCAAACGCCATGCCCCGAAACGGCGGTATCCCCTCAAAGTAGTATTTCGCAAAAGCGGAGTAGAGGTAAGGCATCAGTCGCATTCGGAGGTTGATAAACTTGTAAATGATCGGCTCTACCTCTGGGAAAGACCAGGGTTTTGTCGCGTCTGACCATGCGTTGAGCATCGCCAATGGAGAGAGGCAGACCACCTGCATTCGGCGCACCCACTCCTCTGCATTCTGCGCAGACCGAATTTCAGGAGTCCACAGGATACCAGAAAAGCCGGAATTGCATAATGCCCGCACGAATTCCCTATGGTTATAGAGATCAGAATAGAGAACATAAGGGAGGGGAGAGGCTCCTGCGTTCGAGGCTCTTACCAAGCCATAAGTACGCCGATTGTGTTTTTGGTAGAGTTCGTAGGTCAGTTTTTGGAGGGCTAGCCCATAGACTTGACGCATCTGCTCTCCATCGGCTCCACTGGGGAAAGTGGCGTGTGCTGGAAACATCCAAGAGGCTCCCGTCAGTTCGCTGCCGTCGCATTCATCCAGCTTGTAGCCAGAAACTCCAATGGAGACATGATCCTTATCGTGTTGCTCTTTCAGAATCGCCTGTGCTTCGGGCAGGGTAAAGTCGGGTGCAATTCCACCCCAAACGGTATGTGATCCCGCGTAGGCGTCGAGCTTGGGGAAGATAGAAGCCTCTGGCGAGACGTAGCCGTGCTCCCAAAGGTTTATCTGGAACCCCTCTTCCTGCATCTCCTTCACAAAGCGAGCGGGGTCGGGAAAACGGTCGGAAGCCCATTCAAACGAGCAGGGGTACGACTTGGTGTGCCAACCCGGCTCTAGCCCAATCACGTCACAAGGGTAGCCCCGCGTGCGAAACTCTCGTGCCTCCTCCAATGCCATACTATCGGTGTGCTGATAGTGGACACGGTGCCAAAACCCAAGTCCCCAACGGGGTGGAAGCGTTCCCCCTCCGCAATAGAGGTTATACCGCTGAACCACCTCCCCAACATTCTCCCCAGTGAATACCAGAACCTCAATATCCTCGCTCCCTACCACAACCTCAAGGCAAGGGGAGGTGGGAGTAGGCTCCCAATCGGCATCTCTACCACGATCCCGAACAACGACGGGACTCTCTTTCCGAACGACGCTCCCACAGCAGAAGGTGACTATTCGAGCCGTATTGATCAGGATACCATAGCCTGCACTGGAGACAAGAAAGGGGATTGGGGCATGAGACTCGCCTGTGTCTTGGCGAGGATCACTGTTGACCCTGAGAAAACGAGTTCTACCCCGATGATTGACACGGAAGAACTGTAGCCCAAGCCCGAAGAGGGCTTCGCCTTCAGACAGGGAGAGGCGCAGGAGAGTCTGGTTGCGCTTTAGCTCCACTCCCAACGCCTGAAGCGTTGCTGAGAGGGGAGGCGCAGGGAGGTTTTGAAGGGTTTCGAGGCGTGGAGTTCCACCAGCAAGAGAGAGAGGGGTGAGTGATTCCCTCTCTCCTATCTGCAAACGCCAAACGCCGGATACGATACCCTCCCATTGGGGCGTATCCATTTTTGGTTAACCTTCGTTCATCTTGCGGATAATAGCGTCTGCCATCTCCGCAGTTCCAACGGCGGTGGGGTCGTTGCGGTCGGGTTTCATATCGTAGGTGACATCCTTGCCCTCTAGGATAACGGCAGAAACCGCCTTCTCCAGACGGACAGCGGCATCCCCTTCCCCTAGGTATTCAAGCATCAGCATACCAGAGAGTATGAGTGCTGTCGGGTTGACCTTGTTTTGTCCCTTATACTTGGGTGCGGAGCCGTGAGTTGGCTCAAATAGCGCGGCAGAGTCACCGATATTGGCTCCGGGCGCGACACCGAGACCACCCACAAGCCCGGCACAGAGATCGGAAAGAATATCGCCGTAGAGGTTTGGCATTACGAGAACATCGTAGAGTTCTGGCTTCTGTACCAACTGCATACACATATTATCGACGAGAACCTCTTGATACTCGATCTCTGGGTAGTCTTTAGAGACCTCTTCTGCCATGCGGTAGAAAAGCCCATCGGTATACTTCATGATGTTGGCTTTGCAGACGGCGGTCACCTTTTTGCGCCCATGTTTTCGTGCATACTCGAAGGCGGTTTTCGCGATTTGGCGTGCGCCCGTCACCGAGATAGGCTTGATCGAGATCGCCGAATCCTGTCGAATCTTGCCACCTGCCATAGCGATAATCTGCTTCGCCTCTGGGGTATCGAGATCGTACTCGACGCCCGCATAGAGGTCTTCTGTGTTCTCGCGCACAATGACGAGATCGACATCGGTGTATTTGGAGCGAATGCCGGGATAATATTTGCAGGGGCGGATACAGGCGTAGAGATCAAGCTCCTTACGCAATGCGACATTGACGGAGCGGAAGCCTTTTCCAATGGGGGTTGTGATGGGTCCCTTGAGGGCAACCTTGTTATGACGAATACTCTCGATGACGGAGGGGGGAAGGGGAGTGCCTGCCGTCTCCATAATATCGATGCCTGCCTCCTGAATATCCCAGTTGAACGCGACGCCCGTCCCTTCGAGAACCCGCTTTGCGGCTTCTACGAGTTCGGGTCCCGTTCCATCTCCACGAATGAGTGTGACATTATGTGCCAAAATAGCTTCTCCTGTTTCTGTATTTTGTGCGTAGATTGACGCAAAAACGAGTCGCCATTCGAAGAATGACGACATCTCTACCTTTATTATTACACCCAGAGGAGTGGAATCCCTACATGGGCTTGTGAATTAGGCAATGTAAAGATTCAGAATGCACCTGCTTCTAGTTGTTCTATAGGACAGGATACGCGCAGTTGTCAATCCAGTGGTATAATTTGTATGGTAATTTTATACGAATAGAGGTACTTATGGAAACAGCAAAAAGAACATATGCGCTCCCTGCACAAATAGTAAAGCGATTTGAGTTGGAGATCGCTCCCGGCAAACGTAGCGCAAAAGTAGCCGAGCTGCTAGAAGAGTGGATGCGCGAAAAACAGCAGGAAGCACTGAGGCAGAACATCATTGAAGGCTGCCAAGATATGTGGGATGTCTATCTTGAAACAGCAAAGGAGTGGGAACCGCTAGATAGAGAGGCAGATCATGCCCTCAACTTATAGCCCCAAGCGTGGAGATATACTGAGAATACGCTTTGACCCTTCAGAAGGCTCAGAGCAGGCAGGAGAACGTCCCGTACTGGTTATTTCACCTGACCTCATCAATGAACGCGCTCCGATTATCCTTGTCGCACCACTGACCACGCGTAAAACAGAATGTGTCTATGCTTTTGAGGCACTCATAGAGCCACCAGAAGGTGGGCTATCCCAACGATCTAAGGTGATGCTTCTCCATATTCGGGGAGTAGATAGGGCAAGAATTACAGGTGTCTACGGCACTCTTAGCCCCGAAACGCTACAGAGCGTGGACGTTGCTATCCGTATCGCTGTGGGGCTGACTCCCTTGTAGAGACTCAATGTCCTCTGTTAGAGACTCTATCGGGAGGGGGCGATTTTCACAATTTTGCTGACTTGCCTGCACCGCCCTGTTTGTGGCACAATAGACCCAAGACGTTAATTCTTCTCCAGAAAGCATCAAGAACCCCATGAGCCAGCCTGCAATTAAAGTCATGCACTTTGCCGACACCCATTTTGGGGTGGAGCTTTATGGACGCCTAGACCCCGATACAGGCATGAATACCCGCCTTCGGGACTTCAAAAAGTCGCTTCTCCATGCGATTGATTCGGCTTTGGAAGCGGAGGTTGACCTTGCCGTTTTCGCAGGGGACGCCTACAAGAATCGAGACCCACGCCAAACTGATCAGCGGGAGTTTGCAGACTGCATTCGGCGACTCACCAATGCGGGCGTTCCTGTCGTGTTGCTAACGGGTAATCACGATATGCCCGCCATACGAGGACGCGCCAACGCCATCGAAATCTATCGTACTCTCGGCGTCACCAATGTTCATGTTCTCTCTCAAAAGCAGATACTCATTGTTCCCACACGGGCAGGAAAAGTGCGAATCGCCGCTTTGCCCTATCTTATGAAAGGACTCTCTGTTGCGAGAGAGGAGTTTCAGGGCAAGAGCCTCGACGAGATTCGGCTCATGCTAGAGGACAAGTATGCGGGCTATGTGGGCGATCTGGCGGAAGAGGTGCGCCAAGCAGACGACACTATTCCCACCATTCTACTCGGTCACTTTTGGGCAAACGGCGCGAAACTTTCGGCTTGGCAAGAGGGGTATTTTACGCGCCAAGAGCCACAGGTCGCCCTCTCTGTCCTCACCAACCCCGCTTTTGATTATGTGGCGTTGGGGCATATTCACCGTCACCAAGACCTCAATAAGAACGGACAGCCCCATGTTGTCTATTGTGGAAGCCCGGATCGAATCGATTTTGGGGAGAAGGATGAGACAAAGGGGTTCGTGCTGATCCACCTCAGAAAAGGGGGGGCAGACTACGAGTTTGTGCCCGTCCCGGAGAGTCGTGCCTTCCTTGAGATAGAGGTCGATGCAGACTGCGAAGACCCCACAGAGAAGATACTTAGTGCCATTCGGCGTCATTCCCTTCGTAACGCTATCGTTAAGCTACGCTATCAGGTCAGTGCAGAACGCCAAGCTCTTGTGCGTGAGCGCGAAATACGAGAGGCACTCTCTTTTGCTTTTCAGGTCGTCTCCATCCAGCGCAAAGTATTTCGTGATAGCGTCTCCCGTAGCCGCGACTTTAGTGAGAGCAAGACACCACGCGATAACCTGAGCCTCTATATCGACAAGAACCCCGCGTTTACTTCCCATAAAACCCATCTCATGGAGTTGGCGGAACCTCTCTATGTGGAACTCGCAGAGGAGGAGGCGCCATGATTCCTGTTAAGCTGACTCTACGTAACTTTATGAGCTACGGCGATATACCCACCACTCTGCCCTTTGAGGGGCTACACGTCGCCTGTCTCTCTGGCGATAATGGCAACGGCAAATCGGCTCTGCTGGATGCGATCACTTGGGTGCTGTGGAACAAAACTCGCGCCTCCTCCACCGCCGCCGTGACGGATGATGATCTTATTCGGCTTGGAGCCGACGAGGTAGAGGTGCGCTTCGAATTTGAACTCAATGAGCAGGATTATCGTGTCGTTCGCAAGCGCAAACGGGGACGTACCGGCGACTGGCAACTGACCCAAAAGAATGGAAAAGGCGACTATGTTCCGGTTGGAGGCAACTCCTCCCGCGAAACCGCAAAGCAACTCGTCCAACTCCTTCGCATGGAGTACGAGACCTTCATCAATTCGGCATATCTTCAGCAGGGGCGTGCCGATGTCTTTACGCGCCAAAAGCCCACAGACCGCAAACGGATTTTGGGGGAGATACTGGGGCTTTCGCAATATGATCGGTTGGAGGCAAAGGCAAAAGAGCGATTTAGCCAGATAAAAGCACAGGCGGAAGAGATCGCGGGGGAGATGCGAATCCTCAAGGGTACGGTGGAACGGCAAGCCGACTATGAGTCTCAGCGGGAAGAGGCACTCACCAACGTTGCCCTCATGGAGCCACAAGTTATTGAGCAAGAGGGAGCCGTCAAGAAGTGGCGTGAACGGGTTGGACGCATTGAACTCCTCGAAAGGCAGGCACAAGAGCAGAAGACGCATCGGGATCGTCTCGCGCAAGAGCATCGCCAACGCTCGGATGAGTTGGCAAAAAAGCAAGAACAGCTAAGGCGCATGGGTGACCTGTTGGCACAACGAGAAGCCATCACAAGAGACCATACCAACCTGCTAAGCACAAAGCGAGAGCGCGAAAAACTAGAACCCGCCAAAGATGCATATGAGCAAGAGCAACAGGCACGCCTCAAAATACAGCACGAGATTGCCATAGAGCGTTCTCGAATCGAAGGCGAACTCAAACTGCTTCAAAACAGGATTCTGACGGTAGAACAACGGAATAAAGAGAGACAGAAACTGCTTGCGGAAGTGGAGACACTCAAGCCAGATATTCTCAAACTGGACGGTGTGACCCAAAAGCTAGAGCAGGCGCGGCTCCAACACCAACAGGCAACCGAACTCTATGCCGATCTCAAGACGCAAAACACCCGAATGGGGGAGGAGCTTGCGGAGTTGGATGAGGTCTTGCAGGTGCTGAGCCAACCCCTCTCTGCCTGTCCTGTTTGCGATAGCAACCTGAACGGCGCACAACGGCTCAAGGTGATCGAAAGACAACAGGAGAGACGCCAAGAGAAAGCAGAGCAACGGGAACAACTGCGGAGAGAGGGAACAGCGGCAAAACAGCAGGTACAGGAGTTCCAGACCGCCGTTCAAAAAGCCGAAGAGGAACAGAACACTCTTAACAAACGCACGGCTCGACTGAACGAGCTGGAGGCACGTTGTAAGCGTTTGCTGGAAGAAGGGGTAGATAGTGGCGACCTGCAAAAAGAGGTCACACACTACAAGAACCAACTAGAGCAGGAGAGTTATGCCCCTGCCAAACGCATCGCATACCAAACCACAGTAAGACACCTAGAGGAGCTTAAGCCGAAATACGATCGGTTTTGTGAGTTGACGCAGACCTTACGGAACCTTGAAGGTGCAGAGGCACGCTTCCAACAACTCCAGAACACCGAATCGAACCACGCTCAAGCCATTGTGGACAAAGAGGCTCTGGACGAGAACCTCAAACGACTGAATGATCTGCAAGCCGAGGCGGAGGCGAAGTATCAGGAACTATGTCACTCCCTTGCCCAATCATCACAGACCCGCCAACAGGCGCAACTTGCGGAGAATAGCCTCAATGAAGTTCGTGCCAAACTCACTCGTGCCCAAAACGAATCTGCAAGTATTCAACGGCTCATCGCGGATTGTGAGCAAGCAAAGCAAGATTATCACAAGCGGGAGAAAGAGCATGGAAAATGCACCGAGGAGGCGCGACATTATAATATGCTCGTCTCTGCCTTCGGCAAAAAGGGCATTCAGACAATGATTATTGAGAACGTTCTGCCCGAAATTCAGGACGAAGCCAATGAACTCTTGGGACGCATGACGGAGGGAGCCATGAAACTTGCTCTCACTACCACACGGGACAGAAAGAGCGGAACCGGAGCCATTGAGACCCTCGATATTCATATCACCGATAACGTTGGAACACGCCCCTACGAACTATTTAGTGGAGGAGAGGGGTTTCGCGTCAACTTTGCCCTGCGGTTAGCGCTCTCCCGCCTCCTCGCGCGTCGCTCTGGCGCAAAACTAGAGACGCTGATAATGGACGAGGGCTTTGGCTCTCAAGATGGGAAAGGGCGTGAAAGACTCGTCGAGGTTATTGAAGCCGTGAAGGATGACTTCCAAAAGATACTGGTCATTACCCACTTTGAGGAGATGAAAGACGCTTTTCCTCAGCGTATAGAGATCGTCAAGGACGCCAACGGCTCACGCATCCACCTGCTAGAGTAGAAGAGGGCACGAAAAACGATGATACATCTGAGCAATGCGACGCCCACCCTGCCTAAGGAGGGAACTCATGTAAAAACGACCGACGATGCGCGGGTAGAGTTTACCGATTCTGGGTACATTGTGATAGTATACGATAATGATCACAACACTGTTGATGAGGTAATACAAATTTTGATGGAGGCGACGAGTTGTCTCTTGGAGGAGGCAGTCCAAGAGACTGTGGAGATACATCACCTCGGCAAATCGGTTGTGCATCATGCGGGTAAGCATGAGTGCGATTTTGTGGCAATGGTCATTCGTACTATTGGAATCCGCGTCGAAGTGGTAGAGGGGTAGCCTGAGAGTATGGAGACAGTTCAAGGGAATTTTACCACATCGAATACGACCGCGCGTCACACGATTTTCAATACTCCAAGCCCCCATTTCAAGACAGCTGTCTTTGAGGGACCTCTCGATCTTCTGCTTCACCTCATTCGGATCAATCAGGTCGATATTTACGATATACCCATTGCACAGATAACCGAGCAGTATCTTCAATATGTGGCAGTGCTAGAAGAGATTGACCTCGCTTCGGTGGGAGAGTATGTGTTAATGGCGGCGACGCTCATTGAGATAAAATCTCGAATGTTGCTGCCCCGCCCTCCGCAGGAGGCAGGCGAGGAAGACGAGGGAGAAGACCCACGTGCGGAACTGGTGGCAAGACTCCTCGAATATCAGCAATATCAAGGTGTGGTTGAGGCGTTTCGGACATGGGAAGAGATGCGAAAAAAGCTCTTCTTCCGCACCGCTATGGAGCACACAGACGACTACATTCTGCCCGTTCCAGAGGGTGAGGCGCACGTCTCCCAACTCTATTCTGCCCTCATGCGTCTGCTCTCGGAGGCGGGCTTAGAGGAACAACCGATCACCGCAGTGACGCCCCGCCGTCGCCTGAGTTTGCGCCTCAAAATGGCGGAGATATTACGTCATTTGCAACGCGCAGGAGAAGAAGGGCTTTCCTTTGAGGCACTTTTTGACTTGCCCTGCCCCCGTTACGATATTGTGCTTGCATTTCTTTCTTTGCTAGAGCTGCTTCGGCAGGGGCGCATCCTTGCCTTTCAGGAGAACCCAAAGGCTCCCATTCGGTTGATCATTATCGCTTTAGAGGAACCAAATGAGTATGAGTGATACCCTCTCTCTCCCCGTCGCCAATATCGAGGCTGCCATAGAATGCCTGCTCTTTGTTGCCGGAGAGCCTGTACCTATTTCTGAGCTTGCAAGAGCACTCGAAATGGAGGAGATACCCGTTGAGAGTGCTTTGAGAAGTTTTCAAGTGACTCTGACAGAGCGCGGAAGTGGGCTAAATCTGATTCGCATCGCGGGAGGCTGGCAACTCGCAACCCGTCCTGCTTTTAGCGAGGTGGTGGCACGCCTTCTAACCCGCACTAGCACGAAACTGACTCGCGCGTCGATGGAGACTCTAGCCATTATTGCCTATCGCCAACCCATCACTGCGCCTGAGATCGAAGCGGTGCGCGGGGTCTCTGTCGCAGGGGTCCTCAAGACTCTGCTAGAGCGTCGGCTTATTCGAGAAGCGGGAAGAAAACAGGCGTTGGGGCGTCCTATGTTGTACGAAACGACACCGGACTTTCTCCACTATTTTGCGATAAGCGATCTCTCCCAGCTTCCTGCCATTGATCTCGATACCGCTCCCCCTGTCTCTGCTGAAGCCATTATGCATGGCAACCCCTCTCTTTCCACACCGATCTCTGATGAGGCAGAAAATAGTGACCAGACAGAGGACACGCTAGAAGAGAATTGACAGGGAAGGCAGAGCAGGGCTGTAGTGGGGCAGTAATGACCACAAAGCGAACCAAAACCGCTACTTTGCTGGCTATGCTAATGAGAGACCGAACAAAGTAGACTTGCTCAAAACACGACCTGAATATGGCGTACCGATTTTGGCTCGAAACTGTCGATGCCATATTGCGGAGGAGAAGCGGGCATATTTGTCACGATCCCGCTGTGAAAGCCCTCTATATCAGAATCTCGCTGTGGGCGTCCCGCAATCTGGTTCTCCGCACAGAGAATGTGATGGCACTCTGCCCCGATGGAGATGGCTCTGCCCTCAACGGGTTCGATGCTATTCTGAATTAGGGTGACCTCGTGGATATGGGGAGGGATCAAGATTTCAAAAGACGCCCTGTCTGTACCATTACCGCGCAGAGTGTTTGCCTCAATGGAGACACGGTCTCCGCCTTGTGCAATGGGCTGACGAAACCCGATACCATCATGCCCACTGGCAATAATGGTGTTTCCCTTAAGATGATGATCTGTATCGCGCTCCCCAATAGAGATGCCGGTGTGCGCGTTGCCTTCAAAATGGTTGTTTTCGCAGAGAGAGTGCGTGGTGCGAAGACAATAGAAAAGTCCACACCCCCCATTCTGGGTCACTCTATTTTGCACAAACTGATAGTACACGGAGCCACTGCCGGGGTGTAAGCCTGAGCCTCGGTTATCATGCACATCACACGTCTGCACCGTGACATCCCCGCACTGCTGAAAAGAGATTCCGTCCCCCTGATAGTGCCTTATCTCTATCTCTTCGAGGAGAACTTTTTGGGAGCGAATAAGAAAGACACCCCCTCCACGACATCCATTCAGGATTCTCGTCTCCTCAATGTTACCATCCAGAATGACATGTTTTAGGCTTGCATCTCGCACTTCAGTACCCTCTATGAGAGGGAATATGCTCGTTACTAGCCCTCCGTCATAAGGAAGATAGTCGTGATTGAGAGGAACATTCAGTATAAACGCTTTGCCCTGTCTCTCCACAATCGTCCCTACTGTGTCGTAGAACCCCATGGACTTTTTATCTGTGAGATGAACTCCCATTCCCACATGAAAGAGGTCTGGCTCCTCCACTATGAATTCATAGAACCCATATCCTAGAAAGTCCGTGATTCGGCTCTGAATGGAGGGCTTTTTCAAGAACGTGACCTGCCCCTCTCCCGTGAGATGGACGCCACTGCGGAGGTGCAGTGCATCGCGTAGGAGGTAGGTTCCTGGGGCGATAGAGAAGCTTCCTCCTCCCAATTCTGCAAACCGATCAATCTCTTTTTGTAATTCTGCGGCTTCATGCATTGGGGTGAAGGACTCCTTTGTTAGGGGCGCGTTGGTGTGGCTGGCATCGCGGGAAGCTTGGTGCCCGGAGGCAATGGCTTAGGGTTGGGAGCGACTCTGCTTGACGGTTGTGGCGTATTTAAGCGTGGCGGTGCAGAGTTTGTGAAAGTCTGGCGCGTAGGGTCTTCCATGCTGGTGAGAACAATCTGAGTCGATCTCTCCAGGTTCTGGATCGCAAGTGTCCGTATCTCCTGCCCAAGCACAGGGAAGGTATAAAGGATAATCTTACCCTTCACTCCCGCCGCCTCAGTGCGCGAACCGATAGGAAGTTTGTTTACATAATAGCTGTCCACAAAAGCAGGAATATCGGGCGTCTCAAGGAAGACCTGCTTCATCGTTCCTGAAACAATAATCCCGCGTTGCCCTTCAGAAAAGTGTGCATTGGGATAGGCAGGGATACCAAAAAAGGCATCGGGCAGGCGTTCTTGCGCTTGTTTTTCCTCTTCGGCTTTTTCCTTTTCTTCTTTCTTTTTGGCGAGAACGAGCACCGTCGAGTGCGGGTCTGGCGCCTTCTCGAAGGTGCGTGCCAATGGATCAGCAGGCACGAGCTCCCCATGCTTATCCACAACCGCCCTGTAGGCTTCCTGTTTGTCTGGAAAGCACCCCGTGGCAGGCAATGCGAGCAGCCCTATTAGGCAAAAAGAGATACAACCTTTCATAACTATGACCTCCCTCCTCTTTGCATTATAGGCAATTTTGGGCGACAAAATCAATCTCCTTTGGGGCGCATGGTGGAAATAGCATAAGCAAGTGCATTAAGGGTACAATAGAGAGGGCTAGCACACTACTGAAAATGCCTGAAACCACAGTTTGTAGCTTGTCGTTGGAAGAAAGGTCTTGCAGAGATGACCTCGCCGTTACTGCGGTATCGGGCAGTATTCGTTTCCGATTTCCATTTGGGAACTGCCGCCGCGCAGACCGAACATATTCAGCAGTTTCTGGAGAGTGTGGAGTGCGACTATCTCTATCTTGTGGGAGATATTATCGACCTTTGGGTGAGCATCAAGGCGGGGAAATGGCGTCAAAGGGACACGAATGTCATTCGGACGATACTGGAAAAGTCTGAATACGGCTGTCGGGTTTTCTTTACTCCCGGTAACCATGATGCGCTTTTTCGCAAATTGAACGGAGCCGCTCTCGGCAATATCCGCATCGATCACGACTTTACGCATATCACTGCTTCTGGGCAACGCTTGCTGATTGTACATGGCGATCTCTTTGATCGTTCCGTCACCTCCCTCAAGCCTCTCGCTTGGTCTGCAGCATGGTGTTATGAGTTTCTGACCGTCTTTATGAACTGGTTCCACTCTTTTCTGCATGGCAAGGCAGAGCGCAGAGGAGGGACACAGATCAAAGCGAAATTTAAGCGTCTCATTCAGTATTTTTCGAGCTTTCAAGAGCATATTACGATAGATGCCAAAAACAAGGGGTATGATGGCGTCGTGTGTGGGCATATTCATAAGCCCAAGGTTGAGACCCATGAGAAGGGGACACTCTATCTTAATGCGGGAGACTGGGTAGAGAACTGTACCGTGATCGTCGAGCATTTTGATGGCAGACTAGAACTGCTCTATTGGGATCAGCTTCGGCGTGAACTAGAACTCGATTCTCTACGCCTTATTCCTCTTCCTGAACCCAAACAAGTTGCCACTCAGAAATAGAAGGAATCCTGCGGTGCAGCGTAACTGGCTAGAGCGATACTACACCTTTGCGAGGTTGGAAGGAAACGGGCGCTCTTACGAGTTGCTCGGATTTCGTGCTGTCTATCTTCTCCTAACCAACATCTTCGATGAACCTTTGCTACCCGATTGTAGCACTCTCCAACAAGTGGAACTCCCTAACCCCCTACCAGTCGATAGGATGAGCCTCCAACACATCGCACAAGCCACACGTTACCATGAGATGGTGAATTTGATCTATAGCTCTGCAACGCTTCCCCTTGTGCTTCTGGTTCTATTTTACTGGCACTTTTGGCTATGCCTCTACGGCACTCTTCTCTTCATGGTGCATCTGCTCTGTGCCATTCAGGAACGGTATAAGCGTGCGCTCTGCCTACTCGCCTTACACCATGCCCCCGATAGGATAGAGAGCCTCCCGAAGGCACAACGTATCTCCCAGAAGCAGATGACGTGCGTGGATAGGCTCGTAGAACAGTGGTTCACTCCGTTCTCTTTTGAGACACTGAGGCTCTACCGTCGGCTTAGAGTAGAGTGGTTCCGACAACGTATCTTGAAGGTTGCCAATCAGACCTTTTTGGATGCCGACCAAAGGCACAGAGGCGAGAAAAACCATTTTATTGGAGGTACGACCTCTGCCCATCTTTTTGCCTATTCTCAGCAGACCCGCGTCTCCGAGATGATTCACCTTGTGGGCATTCTCTTACATCTTCCCTTTTTGTGGTACTTCTATCAGGAACGTATCTTCTCGGCAAGTGCCTATGTTCTTATGTTGAATGGAGGAAATATGTGGTGTGCCTTGCTACAACGCTACCATCGTATTCGAATAGCCAGCCTCCTAAAGCGTTACTCTAAAAATGTTGTGAGAGCCTAACTCCATTATGAATAAACGTATCCTCATCCTCCATGCCTCCACAGGAAACGGACATCGTAGTGCCGCGCTCGCCCTTGAAGCCGTCTTGAAGGAGCGTGGCGCGGACGTGCGGGTGGAAGACACCCTCACCTATGCCCCGAAAGGGTTTCGGCTCTGGTATGCTGGAGGGTATGAGGCATTGGTGCGCCGTGCGCCACGGCTTTGGGGTTTTCTGTACCGTGATTCAGATAGAGTCTCTGCCAGTTTTCGTTTTCAAACCCAACTCGATTTGCGCTTCGTATCCCGCCTTGATGCGATGATTACCGATTGGAAGCCCGATTGGGTTGTTTGTACCCACTCACTGCCCCAACCGCGCCTCACTTTGCTTCGTGAGCGCGGACTCAAGTTTCATTTGGGAGTGGTTGTCACCGATCTGCATCCACAATGGATGTGGCTTCGGGGAGACCCCGATTGCTTTTTTGTTCCTGAAGCGTGGACAGAGAAGCGGCTACTAGAGCGTCTTCCCTCCGCTGTGGGCAAAACCCTCGTCACTGGCATCCCTGTGCATTCTGCCTTTGTGCGTAAGCATACGCGGGAAGAGGTGCGCCTCGCGAAGAATCTCGACCCTGCGGTTCCTACCCTCTTGCTTACGGCGGGAGGGATTGGGGCAGGTCCCTTCATGGAGGTGATGGAACTTCTCGCGGCATTGCCGATTCCCGCGCAAGTGATTGTCGTCTGCGGGCGTAATCAGTCGTTGCAGGATAGGTTGGCGGCGCGTCTGGCTCTGCTTCACAACGTGGGGAAGGTACGGATTTCTTTGCAAGGGCACGTTTCGCAAGGGGAGATGGCATCCTGTATGCACGCCTCCGATTTTGTAGTGGGGAAGCCGGGGGGATTGACCTCTTCGGAGTGCATGGTGGCAGGGTGTCCTATGCTGATCTACTCCCCTTTTATGATTCCAGGGCAAGAGGAGCAGAACGCAGAGGCGTTGGTGGAGAATGGGGCAGGACTACTGGCGCAAGATATGGTGAGCCTGAGTGAATATCTGGTGCGACTGCTCACAGATGCCGATTTGAGGGCGCAAATGCAAGCGAAAGCACTCGCTATTGCTCACCCTCATGCCGCTGAAGAGATCGCAGAGGCGATACTTTCCTCAAGCTAAGGAACAGTTAGCGCAGGCTAGTTTGGCGACTTCTTATTAGGAGATAGTCATATATCGGAGAAGGCTGCTGTGCATAAGAAAGAAGTGTTTTACCGGAAGGTTCCATCGTGTCGATATCCAGCTTCGCGCCCTTTGAGAGCAGATATTGAAACGCTTCCCAATTATTGCTGGCTACCGCGCTACACAAGACGTTTGGATATTGTTGATCAGAATTATACTGCGTGAAATTTGGCTTCCCATTCACGTCTGCTCCTTTCTCAACGAAAAAACGGACCATCTCGAAATTATAGGGACCATCGTGATAGCGACACGCACAGCTGAGCAGTCCTATCATTTTTTGTTTGGTAAGTCTGTAGCCGTGATCCAAGCAATACAAGAGTTCTGGCATATTACCTCTGTAAACAAAATCTTGTACCACTTTGTCTGGAATGTTTGCTCCATGTTCTACCAGTGTATAGAAGACCCCTTGCGTATTCTCATGGCTCACTATGGCAGGTCCCTCCTGTTTAGTGCCATTTGGGTTCGCTCCAAGCATGAGGAGAAGGCGCACGAACAGAAGAGCATTGAGGCGTGCGGAGTATACAAGCAGTGTGTCTTGCTTCTGAAAAACGAGGAGCAAAAGGGCTAATACGATTGCTGTGGTAGCGCGAGGCAGTCGCTTTCGGGCGTTTATCATGGTATTGTCCCTTCCTTAAAGAGTTGCATCTCTCATCTTGGACATATCCCAAAAACTCGATAAAGCAAGTCTGTTTTGAGGTTCTGTACACTCAATGAGAGAATGTGCTTACCAGGTAATCTCTTTGTAATCCATGCGGTGGCGTAGGCGTTTTATCTGTTTGAGGTGATAATCGTAGTGCATTGCAACAACAACGAGCCACTCCCTTGAGGTGAGGTTGCCAAACATAAAGTGTCGGACTGTGCGCTTCGAGTTCGGTAACAGGACGTTTTGGCACACGCGCATGAGAGATTTCCAGTTCTGCTCATACTCCTCTCGAATGTGTACAAAGGATCGCCCTTGTGCGCCCAAAAACAGTTGTGACCAGTCGGGATTAGGGGGAGTGGTCTCTTTCGAGAGTATCCATGTGAAAAACTGAATGCCCCACTCATGTGCCTTGGAGAGATGCGCTACGATGTCGCCAATAGTTGCCAATTCAGCACGTGGGCGCAGACGATTTTTTGCCTCTATTTCGGTGACACCGCTCAGTTCCGCATCGAATCGAGATTTCGCAAGGAGCGCCTCCTGTACTAACCCCTCCCACGTATCGTTACGTGCACGAGGACGCACAATGAACAGCCGCAGAAAGAGAGCACCAATTTGGGTAATCCCCATAGCTTACCCTTTCTTTTTCACGACATTCTCTAATGCCCGCTCTATGTCTTCATATTGAAAAGCGTATCCGAGTTGTTGAGCCA
>CAMCUQ010000049.1 GCA_945878775.1 Chthonomonas calidirosea | reverse complement strand
TTCTTGCGTCGATTACTTGGACGAGCGGCTCCTCCTGATCGTATTCGTCTTGAATGTCGCCAACGATCTCCTCTATCAAATCTTCAAGCGTGATTAAGCCTGCTATCAAGCCATACTCGTCTCGAACAATGGCTATATGTTGGTGGGTGCGCCGGAAGTCTGTGAGGAGTTCATCTATCTTCTTGCTTTCTGGTATGAAGTAGGGAGCGCGAATAACGGTATTCAGCACACGATCCTCTGGCATAGCTTGGAAGGCAAACCCAATGAGGTCTTTGGCGTGAACGACCCCAACGATGTTATCGATGTCACCCTCATAGACGGGAATACGGGTATGCCCAGACTCGGCTATTTTGGCGAGAACCTCCGCCAGAGTAGAGTCTCTATTGATACAAGTTACGTCAATACGTGGGGTCATCACTTTCCGTGCCACAGTGTCGGAGAAGTCGAGAACGGAGGTGATCATATCTGTCTCTTCCGCCTCCAGAACCCCCTGTTCCTCACTCACTTCCACCATCATCTTGATCTCTTGCTCATTTACGGTGGGAGAGAAGATATGGGCACGGTTCCCAAATGGGCGCAGAAGGATGTGAGAGGCTACAGACATGATGGCAACAAGTGGAGAGAGACAGCCTTGTAGGAGGAGGAGAGGGCGTGCTGCTATCAATGCCCACCGCTCTGTGTTGTGTGTGGCAAGTGCCTTGGGAATAATGCCCCCTATCACAAGTGAGAAGCCTGCTATGGGCACCATAACGAGTGTCAGACCCAAAAGAGTGACATAGGCGGCAGCGTTTGGGTAGTGGCTCTTGAGCCATGCGGAGAGCGGAGGCAGAAGGGTGACGGTCGCAGTAGATGCGGCGAGCATGGCAAGGAGGGTGACACTCATCTGGATCGTTGCCATGAGCCGTGCTGGGTCTGAGAGGAGCCGATCAACGAGTATCGCATAGCGATTGCCCTCCTCAAGAAGCTGTTTTAGGCGCGTCTTGCGGAGAGTGAAAAGAGCTATTTCTGAGGTGGCGAGTAGCGCATGCAGAAGCATGAGAAGGGATACAAACCCTATCATCTCCGCCATCTGGAGCGCATTAACGCTGTCCAAGAGGTGTTTCTCCCTCGTCACGTAGCGATGTGAGCCACTGGCTGCCATAATCGGGTATTTGGTGCTTGGCAGAGAGAGGCTTGGGGCTATGGCTCCACGGCAAATAGGGTCGGATGAACGGAATGATCCGATAGACGAACGCAGTGAGTACAATGGCGAGTACTGCCCCAAAGACCACTTCGCGTAGGGTGTGGAAACCTGCCTCGACACGGCTTTGCGCGACGAGAACGGCAAGTAGAATCGCCAAAAATGCGATGGCGAGGTTGTCTGCCGAGAAGTAAATGGTCATTGCCAAAAGGAAGCCAATGGCACTATGACCGCTGATTATTCCGCCACGCAGTGGAGTTCCAGTATTGGAGATCAGCTTAGAGATAATAACAATGAGCGCAAGAGAGACGATGCCTATGACAACGACTTTGGTGATGTCGGGAGGCAGGTTCTGTTGCATTTGGGACTGTATTTGCGTGAGTCGTTTCTGTCCGAAGAAGATAAGGACTCCCGCGATGACGGCGTTCATAGCCGCGACAAGTACGGCTCCTGCGGCAACGTCTTTGACGAGTTTTGCGGCAGGGCGATAGCTGTCTGTGATCATATCAACGATAACTTCGATGGCGGTGTTGAACATCTCTGCGACGATGACGAGCGTGATCGCGAAGAGCAGAACAAGCATATCACGATTATCGAGATTGAGGAACAGCCCCGCAAGTAGCACCATGACCAGCACATAGAAATGGTACCGCATATGCTGTTGGGAGCGGAAGCAGTGCATGATGCCCTCTTGGGCATACTTGAATCCAGAGAGAGCAGTCTTGCGCGAGGCAGGATGAGCGGTAGTTTCTTCGATTTGTTGTTTCACTAGCTATCCAATCACCGGAATCGGGTAGTTGATGCCCGCATAGTAGCGTTCTCGTTCGCGCATCTGCTGACTGCCCTCCTCTGTCTCGTCTTCATAACCCAGAAGATGGAGAATGCCATGCACTGTTAGGAGGGCAAGCTCTTGTTCGAGGGTGAAGCCATGAGTCTCTGCTTGTATTATAGCAGTGTCTACCGAGATTATCACATCTCCGAGTAGAGGAGGTGTGCCGGGAATGTGCGGAGGTGGTGGGAATCCTTCCACAGAATCTCCTTGTGCGAAGGAGAGTACATCCGTGGGTTTGTCATAACCACGCCAATCACGATTTAGGGTGTGGATGGTAGGATCATCTGTCAAGAGGATACTGACTTCTGCTCGCGGAGGAGCCTCTTCACGCAAGAGGCGCTGTGCTGCTCGGCGCAGAGCGGTCGTCCTGACGGGTTGCGTCTGGGCGTTCTGCACGAGTATGGGCATACAATACCTCCTCCGAGTCGGTTTCGTCCGTCGGATTGGTGGAAACAGAGGCACCGTGATCGTGGAAATGCACGACACTCTTCTCTGCGGTGAGTGTTGGTAGTATTAGCCCAACAGATTCGGGGCGCAAGTCGTCCCGCACAACCTCCATAGGAGAGCCTGTGGCGTTTTTGGGCAGTTGGGGATAATCGATCCGTTCGTGCATCATGGCGCGTAGCACGTGCATAAAAGCGTCCATAATGCTCTTAATGTCCTTGAAGGTGAGATCGCACGCGTCCATCTGTCCGTCATCAAGCTTGTCATGAACAAGAGAGTGGATCATCGCCTCTAGGCGTTCGGGGCTAGGCTTGTCAAGAGTGCGTGTGGCAGCCTCTACGGTGTCTGCAAGCATCACAACGGCAGATTCGCGGGATTGGGGGCGTGGTCCTGGATAGCGGAATCGCTCTTCCAAGCCGGGAGGAGCCTCGTCTGCCCCTCCACAGTCCATGAGTGCCTGATGGTAGAAATAGCGAATGAGAGTTGTGCCGTGATGTTCGGCGATAATATCCCGAATCTCTTTGGGGAGGCGGTGCTGTTTTGCTAACTCCAAGCCGTCTCGGACATGCGCGGTGATGATGAGGGCTGAGAGGGAGGGACTCAGGCGTCCATGCACATTTTCTTTTCTCTGATTCTCCACAAAGAAGTCGGGGCGTTTCATCTTTCCGACGTCATGATAGTAGCCTCCGACACGGCAGAGAAGCCCATTTGCGCCAATGGCGTTTGCACCGGCTTCGGAGAGGGTTCCGACCATGATGCTGTGAGCATAGGTTCCTGGCGCAACGGCACAGAGTTGCTGAAGCAGCGGATTGTCGAACTGAGATAGTTCGAGGAGCGTAGTATGCGTGAGTATTCCGAAGGGCTTTTCGAGGAGCGTGATTCCTGTCCAGAAGAGAAACGTGGCGAAAACGGCGGAGCCAACTGCCCAACCGGAACCCGTTAGTAACTCTTGCACGCTGTCATTAAGGAGCATTCCGAGGAGCCAAACCATTCCGGCATTTGTGGCGGAGAGTATAAAGGCGATGCGTGGGAGGTTGGATTGTCTGCGAAGGGTATCGACGCACGAGATTCCCACCAGACTCCCCATCAGGGTCATTACGGTGAACCGAATCTCGTGGTTCATAATGAGACCCGATTGAACGGAGAGCAGTGCCGCGATGAGCACCGCAAGATGAACGTCCAGAAGCACGCAGACGAGCATACTCGCCGCCGCCACAGAACTCATGCCTAGGTAGCCAAGTTGTCCACTAGAGAACTGCACTCCCAGCATCGTTGCGCCCAGTTTCAATCCGAAGACGCTGAGCAGAACAATGACGGAGAGAAGCGAGAGTCGGCGGGTATCGTCCCACAAGCTTGGAAGCGTTCTGTAGATTTTGAAGGCAACGAGGATAACCATTGCAGCGGCAAGGATGCAGATGGCGGTTCCTGTTCGGATATCAATGCGTGGATTGATGAGTCCAAGAGCGATGAACTTGTCAAGGTGTTCTTGGGTGACGGTCTCGCTTACCCCAATGATCTTCGCTTCGCGTGCGATCCTCCCGAATGCGGCGGGGGTGTCTTTAATCGCCTTTTCACGCGCCAACTGTGTGCCTGCACGATTATAGGTTCGGTTTGGGCGGAGTGCCGTGCCAGAAATCGTTCCGACTATCTGCGCCTCAATCTTCGTTGGGAAGAGGTTTCGTGCAGAGGCATCCACCGATTCACGCACAATATCAAGATCGTTCGCGGGCTGTTCGTTTCGGTTTCTATCTCGTATCTCTCTCTCCATCGCCTCCGATACGAGCCTCCGTGTTGTTGTGCGTATCTTTTCAAAAACAGGAGAGGAGAGGGTGAGGAGATGCTTGAGTTGCTCCTCTGGTATATCAGAGCGAAGTTGTGGAGGTGTTGTTTTCAGAAACTCTGCAATAGAGCGATGCTGTTTCTCTAGGTTGTAGAGATTGCGAAGCTGCTCTATACGTTGGAAAGCGTCTTGTGTGAGGCGATCTGCTTCCACATTGGCATTTTCGTCACGGGTGTATATGGGTGGTATATTGGCTTCGTTGGCACGTTGGAGGCGGGCGGTTTGAACGCTATCATAGTAGACGACGCTCCTGCCCGCGCGAATCTCTTCGGTGCTTACGTCGCCGATGTGGAGGCTCGTTTTGGCGGGAAGGAGGTGTATGGACATGACAGCAGAAAGCGCGACGATGGTAAAGAGCATAAGGAGCGTCTTTCCACGGTCGATTCCCTGCTTATTCGTTTTGTCTTCTCCTACCTTTGCGGGTGCTGACTTTTTTAGGTAGCGACGCTGAAGGAGACGGAGAAGTGTCCAGATTTTGGGTGATTTAGTCATTTTTGCTCTCCCTTCACCAAGGGGGACTAGGAAACCTTCTTGTCTATTGGACGCTTGGGGACGAGTAAAGTTTCTGGTGGAAGCACAAGATAGACGCGTGAACACCCTTGTACATATCACATATCACAAAACAGAATTATAATCTAGTCGTGCCACTTTGTCAAGCAATGCAAAATACGGGTAGTTTTGAAGCTCAGGAGTCGGAGGGGCGAAGCAGGGTCTTTTCGTCCTTGTCTTCGGTATCACGGGCAGGGCGCAAGAGTTGCTCGTGTGCGATTGGGTCTTGAGAGGGGCGTAGCAGTTGGTTTGAATGCGTCTCCAGTATTTGCCTCGCCTCTAGGATGGGGAGTATCTCTGTGGCGCGTTCTCTCAAGTTTGGGGCAAGGTCTGTCTGAATGATTCGTTTGAGGGTAGGGATAGCTCTACTGTCGCCAACTTTCTCAATGGCGTTCAGTATTTCATGGTTGAAGTTGCCCTTGAAGGTTTCGAGGATATAGCAGAGGTTCGGCGTCACATCGGCGCGGAGGGTTCCATAGTGTTCAGGCGTCAGTTTAGGCAGAAGGCTTGCGACACAGGAGACGATATTCTCGAAAAACTCTCCATTCGCGCCACGGATCGTGGCAAGCAGAGAGGGGAGTGCTCTGACGCTTCCTAAGCGTTCGAGAGATTTCACTGCTACTTTTCGGACTCGCAATTGGTTTCTGCGATCAATATACAGAGAGAGGGGCAGGGTGATGGGGGCGGGAATAACGATGAAAAGCATAGCAAGCACAAAAACCATCGCAATAGTATCGGCATCAGGACCAGGATGGCTGAGTTCCCACAGTGTCAGATAGGGATCCAAAACCGTATTGAGCCAAATCCAAAAGCTCATGAGTGAAGGGGCAAGAACCCGTCTGAACTCGGCAAGTCCAAAAAAGAAGAGGGCAACGGTAAGGAAGTAGAGCACGGAGCGGTAGCAGAAACGCCCCCATGTCCTTACCCTGTCCTGTTTGTGGCTTGTCTCCACAATTCTTCCGAGTGTCTTTACCGCCTGCCCGCTGTGATCTTCCGAGAGGGGTAAAACTCCCAATAGCCACGTTGCAAAGGTTCGCTCCCTCCATCTGTTTGCAGAGTTGTTCCCCAAACGTTTTAGGAGTACTGCGATCTCCATTTCCTCGATCTCGAAGCCCAAAAAGAATCTTTTTGCTATCTGCCCAACGGGGTTCTTGCGCCTCAGTTTCTGGGCAATCCGTTGCATCTGCGCTCGTTCCGTTTCCGAGATAGCGTTCAGCATGGCGACGGATTGAGGCTGTGCTGTCTGCGCCTCTGGTAGTGCCTGAAGCAGTATTTTTTTTGGCTCTTCCGATTCAAATTGGAGATTCATGCTTACCCCATGGGAAAGATGCTAGGAGTGAAGGAACGCCTCTTTCCAATAGACGGGGCGCGTTCCCTTCACGTTTCAGAAAACATTATGCACTTGAAGCAGGAGTTCTGCCTGTGTTTGTCTCACTTAGGAGACATTAAGTAACTGCGAGGAGAGATACTACTTTGGAAAGCCCTGAAGCCCCCCCCCTTGAGATCGCGGAGGGCGAAACAAAATCGGCAGAGTACAAACGCCTATTTCTGCTACTAGGATTGGGTTGGACTTTGACCAATATCGGCTATGGTATATTGGGCTTACCTATGCGCTTTATGCTGAAGGACAAGATGCGCCTCAACGCGGAGGCGATCTCTCGCTTCTTCGTGATTGGTCATTTTTCAAACTACGTAAAGCCGATTGCTGGCATCCTTACGGACTGTATCCCGCTCTTTGGTTATCGGAGGCGATCCTACCTGCTGATCTGCCTTATTGGTGCTGCCATTGGATATATGGTTCTTGCCTTTATCCCCCGCAACTATAATACCCTGCTTACCGTGTACACCCTTAACTACATAAACGTGGTATTTATTAGTACGACGCTAGGTGGCGTTATGGTGGAAGTGGGGGCGCGGTTTCATGCGGCGGGGAGGTTGACGGCACAACGCATCGGTTCGTTCCGCGTTGGTGGGCTGGTAGGTGATTTGGCAGGGGGCTTTCTTGCCCAATACCCGCTGTGGGTAGCCACTTCTATCACTTCGTCGTGTCACCTTGTCCTGATTCCGCTGTTCTTGGTGTGGTTGTTTGAGCCACAAGCCAAAGAGGTGGATACCCAAAAGCTTCGGCAGGTTAAAACGCAGTTCGTCGGGCTATTTCAAAATAAGTCGCTGACGCGTGCGGCATTCATGATCTTCTTGATCGCGATTGCGCCGGGGTTTGGAACCCCTCTTTTCTTTTTTCAAACCAACGAACTGAAGTTTACTCCAAAGTTTTTGGGCTTACTCGGTGTTGTCGGCTCGACGGGTGGTATTGCTGGCGCGTGGTTCTACTTCCATCTTTGCCGACGGATGAACCTCAAGCATCTCATCGTATGGAGTATCGTTCAGCACGCGTTTGGAACCCTCTTCTACCTTCTCTATCAAAATACTACATCGGCACTCCTGATCACCTTCTTTGAGGGGGTGACCGTGACGCTCGCCACGCTTCCCGTGTACGATCTTGCCTCACGAGGCACACCCAAGGGCAGTGAGGCTCTTGGCTACTCGGTGATGATGAGCGTCTGGAATCTCACAAATGCCCTCTCAGACTGGTCTGGCTCTGTGTTGTTTGGTGTGCTGAAGAACAGCTTTATCCCCCTCATCTGGCTAAATGCCGCCACGACCTTGATCGCATTGGCGTTTGTGCCGTTTTTGCCTCAGACCCTACTTCGGTCTAAAGACTAATTGCAAAGGAGAGAGAATATGTCTACTCAGATTGCCCTTCAGATGTACACTCTGCGGGACTTTACGAAAACGAGACAGGATTTTATTGATACGCTAGAGCGCGTTCATCACATTGGTTATGAGGCGGTGCAACTCTCCGCCGTTGGTGCTATGGATGGAGAGAAACCACAAGTCTCTGCTACGGAGGCAAGGCGGCTCCTAGATGAACAGGGGATTCGGTGCGTAGCGACCCATCGTGACTGGCGATTTTTGGCGCAGAATACATCCTTTGAGATAGATTTTCACCACGCCCTTGGTTGCGATTTCACTGCCATCGGAGGGCTACCCGCAGAGTATGGGCAGGCGGGAGCAGAGGGCTATCGCCGATTTGTTCAGGAATCCGCGCCTGTACTTGCACGTTTGAAGGAGGCGGGTATTCGATTCGGCTATCATAACCATGCACACGAATTCGAGCGGTTTGGGCTTCCACGCCAGACGCTTTTGGACATCTTCATAGAGGAAGGTGGTTCCGATTTAACGCTCGAAGTGGACGTGTTTTGGGCAGTACACGCTGGGATAAACCCTGAACGCCTGTTTGAACGGCTTAAGGGGCGCGTCATTCTTATTCACGCCAAAGACAAAGAGGTGACCCCAAAAGACGGACCCGTCATGTGTCCGGTTGGGGAGGGAAATATCGACTGGCAAGGGGTGCTTGGGGCATGCAAACGTGCCGGAGTATCTTGGTATGCGGTGGAGCAAGACACCTGCCGCCGCGATCCCTTCGATTGTGTGCGTTCGAGCTATACTTTCTTGCGCTCACAGGGCTTAACCTAGGCGTTTTGGTTCGGAAAGGGTCTGTTTAATGCCACCCAAAGGCTCTCGTTTTCCGGTAGACGCAGAGGGAATCGCACTCTCATCGCAACCCGAATTGCGGTTTTTGGAGGGTCCTCAGTCACGCCGATTCGAATTCTTGCGCGTTTTTCGTATCGCGTGGGAGTTTTTGCAGGGCTTTCGGACCCTTCACTTTGTAGGACCCTGTGTCACTGTCTTTGGCTCTGCACGATTCAAGCCGGATCACGATTACTACAAGCTAGCGCAGAATGCCGGTGCGACGCTTGCAAAGGCGGGGTTTACCGTAATGACAGGAGGGGGACCTGGCATCATGGAGGCGGCGAATCGGGGGGCAAAGGAGGCTGGGGGGCGTTCAGTGGGGTGCAATATCCGCTTGCCGCATGAGCAGCAACCGAACCCTTATCTGGATACCACGGTGACATTTGACTATTTCTTTGTGCGGAAGGTGATGCTTGTTAAGTACTCCTATGCCTTCATCGTTATGCCAGGAGGCTTCGGGACGCTCGACGAACTTTTTGAGACGCTCACTCTAATTCAGACGGGAAAAATTCACAACTTTCCGATTGTACTGGTAGGCTCGGAATTTTGGAAGCCCATGATGCAGTTCATTCGGGAGCATCTTGCACAGGAGGGTGTTATCTCCCCCGGTGATCTTGACCTGATCTTTATGACCGATTCTGTGGAGGAGGCGGTAGAGTATGTTCGGGATGTGGGAATGCGTCGCTTTGGGCTGAGCTATGGTCCTCGCGCCAAACGCAAATGGTTCTTGGGAGAGTAGTCGATTGCGTGATCAAGATCACGCAATTTCACCCTTGCTCTGCACGTTTGTTTTTGCAAATCAAGGGTAAAATAGATTCGTGAAGTGACATAAATTAGAGACTCCACACAAGGAATCTCTATTCTGTTTGGTGAAGAGTCGTTTTCGATGGTTTGATATATTTGGTAATCACAACGCTCGATAGAATGAGGAGGGTATATGAGTACTTCGACACGCTCCCCACGCACAAAGCGCAAAGCGTTCTCACGGCGAACCCTTTTGCAAGCGAGTGCTTTGGGGCTCTCTGGAATGGCACTCTCAAAAGCCGCATTTGCCCAAACGGTAGGGGGCTATCAGCCTCCTGACAGTTCTCCCGATTTGGATGATTCAAATGAGATTGAGCCTTTAGGCGTCACACAGACCTATCCTTTGGTTAACAGAATGACGTTTGGCACAAACTTATCCGAAGTGGCTCTATTTAATAAACTGGGTTGGGATGGGTATGTTGAATATCATCTTGCTCCCGAAAAAATTGTAGACACCTCTCTTGATAGTAGGCTGAGGGAGTTTGCCTCCATCAACGCCACTCCATATCAGTGCATAAAGATCTACACATGGCAGAATGGGTTTGACATCTATTACGATGTGTCCTCGGCACAAATTACGCGTGCCACATACGCTAAGGCGCAATTCCTAGAAGTGATGACCGAGTTCTGGCTCGATCATTTCAACATCCACAACAATAGGATTTGGGGAGTTTTTCTTCCCTCCTACGTCAATAATATCCGTGCGGCTGCCCTCACAAATTTCCGCAACCTACTCTTCACGGTTGCCAAGAGTGGTGCAATGTCGCAGTATCTGGATAACGTGCTGAATACTACGGGGCACCACAACGAGAACTATGCCAGAGAACTAATGGAACTGCATACTCTCGGTGTGTATGCTGGCTACGATGAGTCCGACATCTATACGGCGCGTCGTTGCTTCACAGGCTGGAGCTTTAGAGGTGCCTATGAATGGCCCCCAGAAAAAACCACCGACACCAAGTGGGGCACATTCCAGTTCTATGCAGATGTCACGAAGCACGACAATGAGGGCGGTCTCTTCCTCGGTAAGAAGATCGCAAAAGGGGGACTCGATCAGGGAGAGTATATTCTCAACACCCTTTCCATTCACCCCAGTACCGCACTGCACCTTGCTCGAAAGCTCTGTACGAAGCTCTTGGGTGAAGGGGTCTCAGATGCGTTTGTGCAGTCCACCGCAGATGTGTTTACAAGCTCTGCTGGCGACATTAAGACCATTCTACGGCACATCCTCAAGCAGGACAACTTTACGCCAAACTACAAAGTGAAGTTCAAGCGACCGTTCCACTACCTCGTGTCTGGAATGCGGGTAACAAACGGGAATATCGTAGACTCGGGTGATGTGCTTTGGTGGCTGCTCTCGCAACTACGACAACAGCCCTTTCAGTGGGGTCCCCCGGACGGCTATCCCGATAAGTACCTGAAATGGGTAGATAACCTGTTGCCTCGTTGGAAAGTGATGATGGGGGTGGCGCAGAACAACTGGTGGGGAGTGAGAACGAATCCGTTCTTGAACATCAGCTCTCGAACCCCGGCTGGTGTGGTTTCGTATATCAACAGATACCTGTTTGCGGGTGGGCTGAACACTGCCACACAAGCCGCCTTGCAAGGGTATATGCGAACTAGTCCCGCTCCAACTAACGGTCAAATCAGGGAGACTGTGGGGCTTGCCCTCTGCTCTCCAGAGTTTATGTGGTACTGAGAAGGAGATGCCAACGATGTTTAACCCAAACGATACTGGATGCCCTGAGTACCAAACCCTGACGCGTCGCGGAATGCTCTCCTCACTGGGCGGAAGTCTTTTCAACATGGTGCCACAAGTCACCTACACCGAGGACGTTGAGCCTCAAACGGAACCTGCGGGGGTAGGTGTTGCGGCAGCCTCACCGCGCGATATTATTGTGACCATCTTTCTCCGTGGAGGGGCAGACGGGCTGGCATTGTGTCCGCCCTGGAAAGATGCAGAGTATGCCAATCAACGGGTCAACACCCGGTCTTTGCCACCCACAAACTCCGACAAACTCCGCAGAGTGATCGATTTGGACGGTTTCTTCGGGCTTCCACAGTCTATGGTGGCACTTCTGCCACTCTATAAAGAAAAGTTCCTGCTACTTGCCCACATGACCGGATCGCAGAATCCAAACCGGTCTCACTTCGACCAACAGCACTATATGGAGGTCGGGAAGGACGATAATAAACTCGCAACGGGCTGGATGGCACGTCACCTCGCGAGTGTGTCTGCACAAAAGCAGGGGGCAATCGTTCGCGCTCTCTCCCTCACGGGAAACCTGCCGGAGATTTTGGCAGGGGCTCCTCAAACATCGACGATAGTGGACCTCATCAACTTCTCCTTACCGGGAGATGGTAATACAACAGACAAACGGGTTGCATGGCTTTCTAAGGCGTATCAGAGTACGGATACAAAACTCGCGAGTGCCGCCTCCAACACCATCAAGACGCTTGGGCTGTTGCAGAGTATCAACTACGCTGCCTATAAGCCCTCGGGGGGAGCCGTCTACAATCCGCAGTTCACCTCCACCAAATCCGATGGTAGCACCGTCAAGTCGGATATGGGATGGGATGTGAGAGGCTTTGGCGATTCCATGCGACAAGCTGCGGCACTCATCAAGTCGGATGCTGGAATTGAAACGGTTCATATCGACTATGGTGGCTGGGATATGCACCAGAACGAGTGGCTATTCGAGGGACGAAACGGAGATGGCTCCCCGAACTTTGGTGGAGCTTTCTGGAACCTCTGCTCGTTGGCGTCGAACCTTGCCGCCTTCTTCAAAGACCTCGATGCGGTCTCTTTCTCGGACGGCACAACCTTGATGAACCGGGTCACCGTCGTTGTAATGACCGAGTTTGGGCGCACTGTGAACGAAAATGGCAACAACGGAACCGATCACGGTCAAGGCGGGGTGATGATGTTCTTGGGGCGCAACGTAAATGGCGGACGGGTTGATCGCTCCTGGAAGACACTGCTCTCCGGCAAGGGGATAGACCCCTTTGGCGGTTTGACGGTGACAATCGACTACAAGGTGTTCTTTGGGGAGCTTCTCGATAAGCGGTTGGGAAATGGTGCTCAACTCAATGCGGTCTTCCCCGGCTTCAAGAAGCCACTCTCTGGTTGGCGAGGTGCTTTCAAGTAACCCTGCTCAACGAACCTGAACTGAAGAAGCCCTCTTCCCAGAAATGGGAGGAGGGCTTCATTTTGTGTATTAGTGCTCTGTTAAGATAACGATTGTTTTTTTGACCTCTCCCTTCCCTGTGGGATTCCCTCCCCGAAACGGGGAGGGCGTGTCTGAAAACAGGTTCTACGAGGCGTTTGCGAAAAGAGAAAGTTCACCTTACCAGACCATTAGTTCATGATCTGGTAGAGATTGCTGAAGTCATCTGTCCACAGGCGAAAATGGGGTGGGAGAGTGACCTTGAGAACGCTCTCCTTGTCTTGAAAGTCTTTGTGTTGGAAGACCCCTTGCCGCCCTGTGACCGCCATCCATGTGGTTGATGAGAGGGTTTGCCCTGTCGGTATGTCCCTGATCTCCCGCACGTCTTTACCAATCGCATCGGCTTCGGCTTTAACAACGGGGCGCAGATCGAGGTAACGGTTTGAGATATGCACACCCAACACGCCCGAAGGCTTGAGATGGCGGAAGTAGAGCACCATCGCCTCCTTAGTGAGCAGATGGATCGGTATGGCATCACTGGAAAAGGCATCGACGAGCAACACATCAAACTGCTGGGGCGTCTGATAGTCGAGTACAAGCCGAGCATCACCCAGATGAACGGAGACACTTGCAGGAGAGTCTTTCAGGTAGGAGAATTCGGTTTGTGCCAGTTGGAGCACCAGAGGGTTGATCTCATAAATATGATAGTCATCGCCCTTGCGTCCAAAACTGGCAAGAGTTCCCGTCCCTAGTCCGATCACTCCCACACGAATGGAGGTTCCATGCGATTGGGATTCCCGCAGAATACGTGCCGCACCAGACGTTTCCGAATAGTAGGAGGTCGGTTTGCCTTTCATTTTGGGGTTCAGGAACTGCTCTCCATGCAGAATAGTGCCATGAACCAACTGTCTACGTGCATACTGTTTGTCGTATCTGTCCACATCACGAACGTAGAGTGCTCCATAAAAGTTGCGAACCGTCTGGCGATTCTGGTGGCGACTGTTTGAGATATTTGCGCCAAAGAAGATCGCCATGATACAGACCAGCCCCACCAGTATAATCCAGTAGGGTTCATAATAGAACGGGAAGCCTAGCTTCTCATCGGGATCGCGGTAGATAGAGAAAACCGCGATCAATGCCGCAATGGTGATAATGATGGGAAGCTCATAGTAATCTGGAAAGAGGTGTGGCGCGATGAACCCAACAAAAAGCCCTCCTAGTGCACCACCAATCGACATGGTGAGATAGAAGGAGGTGAGGTATTTGGGGTGAGGTTTCAGACGGCTTAACTCCCCATGACACAGGACGCAGACGACAAACAGCCCAAAACTGAAGACAGGCACAAGTATCTTAATGTCGATGTTCTTGAAGTTCATCAGCGTGCCAGCCGCCATAATGGCTATTCCAATCATGGGCATGGGGGTGAAGGAAGACCTCCATATCCACTCGCTGGAGCCGAAGCAGAGGATAAAACTGAGCAGATAGAGACTGAGAGGCAACACCCAAAGAAAAGGGATTGCGGCAACGTTCTGGGACATGTGGTTGCTGATCGCCAAAAGCAGGCTAGAGCCAGTCATGGCGAGGAGTGTCCAGTAGAGATAGTTCTGCTTTGTGGGTGGAGTTGGAATCTCCTCTTCTACAGCAGGATATGCCTCCTCACTCTCCTCTATAACGGGTGCGGGTGCGTTGGCAGCCTTTGCCATGCCCACCGCAAGCGTAATGCCACACGCAATGAACAGTATATAAGAGCCTGACCAGACGTATGCCTGAGCGTGTACCGTGAGATTCGGTTCTACCAGAAAAGGATAGGTCACCAAACCTAGAACAGAGCCAAGATTGGAAAGAGCATAGAGGCGATAGGGGTAGGTGGAGGTGACTCCGCGTGCCTTTTGACGAACACTGTACCATGCTTGCATCAGCGAACCTGTGGTAGAGAGTAGGAAATAGGGTAGCCCTACGGTTGCCAGTAGTACAAGCAAGATTTTCGCGGTTGGCTCACCGGATACAACGGGCTTGAACACCTCCCTCGGCAGGATGGGTAGGGAAAGTAGGCTGAGGAGCAGGAGCGTGATGTGCAGAGCGGCTTGCTTCTTGGGCGCGAGGCGACTGGTGACAAGGTGCGCGTACAGATAGCCTAACAACAGCACGATCTGAAAGAAGAGCATGCACGTTGTCCACACGGCAGCAGCCCCTCCAAACCAAGGTAGAATGCTCTTTGCGATGAGCGGTTGTACCTGGAAGAGGAGGAACGCGCTAAGAAAGATCGTTGTTGCGAAGAGATACAAGGGGTGTCCCTTTCCTGAGTGGAGGCTTCTCGATTGCAGAGGGCGATTGCAACGGTGCTAAGCGGTAGTTCATCATGGGGCTGCGGAACTCCTACCTAATTCTTCAAGGTGTTGTAATGAGCCTTTGAGATACGGTATACTAAAAACTGTATTCTTTCCCTAATAGAGTTCTTTTTATCTCGAATGCGCCTTGATGGTGCAGGAGAGTTTTTGAAAGGAGTTGCCAAGCATGGCACGCACCGTGACCGAAATCTCGTTGCACGATTCGGCGACGCCCACCCCTAGTTTTGGACCGTCGGGAACGCCATTTGTGCTCGCAAAGTTGGACGAATTGGTAAACTGGGGACGTCGCAACAGTATGTGGCCCCTTACGTTTGGACTCGCGTGTTGCGCTATTGAGATGATGGCGAGTGTTTCCTCTCGTTTTGATATAAGCCGATTTGGTGCTGAGGTCTTTCGTGCTACTCCACGTCAAGCCGATGTGATGATCGTGGCAGGACGTGTTTCAACGAAGATGGGACCTGTTCTCCGCCAGATTTATGATCAGATGCCCAACCCAAAGTGGGTTATCAGCATGGGGGCATGTGCCTCTTCTGGAGGAGTCTATAACAACTACGCCATTATTCAGGGTGTGGATCAGATTATACCCGTCGATGTCTATGTTCCGGGATGCCCTCCTAGCCCCGATGCCCTCATTTATGGGATCATCAAACTTCAGGAGAAGGTGAAGGCAACAGGCTCTGGTGAGGTGATCGAACTCTCGCACCTGCTTCGGAGAGCCTAGGATAAAGGGAGATTGAGATGGGTTTTCTGAGTATTATTGGCAACACGATGGACGGTGCGAAGGCATTGAAAACGGGTATGGGCATCACGTTGCGGCACTATATGGAGCAACTGTCGAAGTCGGAACCCGTGGAGACTTTTCAGTACCCAGAAGAGCGACGAGAGAACTACCCTCGAACTCGCTGGCGCCATGTGTTGACCCGCTATGAGAATGGGCTGGAGAAGTGTATCGGGTGTAGCCTTTGCGCCGGAGCCTGCCCTGCACGATGTATCTATGTGGAAGCGGCAGAAAATACGGACGAAGATAGATATTCGCCGGGCGAACGGTACGCCGTGCGCTATGAGATCAACATGGCACGCTGTATCTTCTGCGGGTTCTGTCAAGATGCCTGCCCAACAGGTGCTATTGTCCTCCGAAAAGACTTCGAGCTAGCCGATTATACACGCCAAGCGTTCCTCTACACAAAAGAGATGCTTATCGAACCCTCCACCTCCACCATTCCCTTGACTTCTGTGGGTATCGTGGGGAGACAAGCGGTTGCAAAAGAGTAGGATGTCCATGAAGAACGTTTCTCATTTCGAACTGACCCTTGCGACGAAGAGCCATGTGGTTTCGGGTTGGCGTGGTGCCACGATTATGACGGCTGTGACGTACCTTTGCGCCCAGATTTCGTTCCATATTCCCCCCACTCCCATCCCTATGACCATGCAGGTTTTTGCGGTGCTACTGAGCGGTCTGGTTTTGGGCAGTCGTTGGGGGTTTATTTCCCAGTTGCAGTACTTGGCATTGGGAATGTTGGGTGCCCCCGTTTTTGCGCTGGGCAGGGCAGGGTTTCCTGTTCTGTTTGGGCTCACCGGAGGCTATCTGCTCTCCTATCCGTTTGCGGCGTTGCTGGTTGGGTTTTTGGTGGAGAAGATTTCTGATAAGGCTACTCCAAACCGACGAACGAATCTTCAGATGCTTGCCTGCCTTGTTGGTTTGGGGATTATCTATACGTATGGCTGCACATGGTTTTGGGCAGTCGGTCGCACCACCCCATTTCTTAGCATTGTTATGGGAGCGATGTGGTTTGTGTTGTTCGATCTTGTGAAGGCGGTACTTGCTATAGGGGTTGCAAAGACCGTTCGCTAGCGTATTGCTTTACCTATGGTTCGTTAACATAGAAGGGAGTGTTTCCGCATTCTGCGAACACACTCCCTTCTACCCTAACTGACCCCACTCGACTCTGTTCGCTAAACGCAGAGAACTGTGCAAAAAAGGTGCTAGCTCACCACATATTCAAACACGAGAAAGAGCTCTATTATCGCCTGAGGGAATCTATGATGATTTTAGAGTCCGACGACGTACCTCAAATTACTCTCAAACTGTTTGGGCGTGTGTCTTTTTGGCAAGAGGGTAACCTACTCGCTGAGTTGGCACCGCAGCAAGCTGTCTGGCTACTCGCTTATATTGCCCTGTATGAGAGTTCTGTTGAAAATCGCGAAGAGATCGGGACTCTGTTTTGGCCCGAGAAAGACGCACACAAAGTTAGCCAGAACTTGCGCCATTGCTTACATATCCTCAAAAAGCTACTTGAACCTCTTCCACTTCCTTTTGACACGCTCCATATAGAGGGCAGGTGTATCTGTCTGTACCACATTTCCACCGATGTTGCGGAGTTCAAGGCACTTATCGCGGAGACGCAATCTACTAGCGACATAGAGGCACGTATCACCTCCCTTCAGTATGCTCTCTCTCTTTATACTGCCCCGCTTCTTCCGAACTGCTATATGGATTGGGCAGTAGCAGAGCGCGAACATTTGGCGGAGTTGTATCAAATGGCACTTAGTGATCTGAGCCGAGCGCAAGAAGGCTTGCAACGCTGGGAACAGGCTTTGGAAACGGCTAGGTTGGCGTTGCAAGAGAACCCTCTCTCGGAAGAGATAAGCCTCAATATTTTGCGTCTCTACGCAAAAATGGGGCGCCCCACTGATCTCCAAAGACAGGCGCAAGAGATGGAGCGGCTGTTGCAAGAGGAGTTCGGTGCTACGCCTTCAGACAGTGTGCAGGTGCTCATTAGTCAATGGCTAGAAGAGGCGCGAAAGAACGCAACTGAACGGGCTGGAAACTATGATCCGCCAGTCACGCCTCCTGTTGCTGCACCCAAAGTAGATACCCCACCAGTCAATTCTGCCATACAAACCCTCTCAAAACCTCGTTCGCGTCTTATACGAAGGGCTGTGGCTTCTGCGTTGCTTATTTTGCTTGTACTTTTGGGTGGCTGGTTCAAACTGCATGCGCCCCGCGTTGTTATAGCCCGCCCCGGCGAGAGGCTTTCTGGCGAAGAGTCGTGGGTAAACCATATCACCGCGCTTCAGGGTGATAAGGACAGCGAACCTACCGCAATGACCACCGACCAGAAGGGGAATGTCTACGTTACGGGGTTTGTGGACACTGCGAAGACGGATATTGATTTTGTGACGATGAAATATGACCGCAACGGCGACATCTTTTGGGAAAAACGCTTTGATGGAACTGCCCACGATGTAGACCGCGCTCGTTCGATTTCTGTGGACATGAAGGGGAATGTCTATGTTACAGGGGAGACGCTGGGAACCTCCGGTAACGGAATTGGGCATTTGAGTGAGCTTGATATGGTGACGGTGAAGTATGCGCCAGACGGCACGCAGATTTGGGCAAAGCCCTACGATAGTCCCGGACATGGACGAGATAGCGGATGGCAAAACCTGTTGGATAAAGACGGCAACCTCTACGTCTTTGGGCAGTGTCAGTCGGGCACGGGTAAGGGCTTCCTATACACACTTCTCAAGTATGATCCCGATGGCAATTTGATGGGCAATCCCCACCAATTCCCTGCCCTGAAAGAGAATGAGCCTCCTTCCAATCGTATGGTTCTCGCTTCGGATGGAACGCTTTATCTTGCAATGATGACACCACTTTTAGGCACGTCCAGCACCATGAATCTGACTTGCTTCCGAGAAGCGCACATCGTGTGGCAAAAAACGTTTCCAAACAAAAGCAATGGGGAAGTGGGATTTCTCCAACTGTACCTCAGCCGAACCGGAGAACCTCTGCTGGCAGTGGTCAATAGCCCTTTGCAGATTGTACACGAGTACTCCCTTTTTCGCCTGAACCCACAGAACGGCGAAATTCTAAAACAGTGGACTAGCCCTCAAACGAACGCCCGCCAGTTGAAAGGCGGTTTTGCGGGATCCCTCGATGGTCATATCTACTTTGGTGCCTGTTTTGAAAACAAACTCTACATTTGGAGTCTCACCTCCACACTCAGCACGTTATGGAGTTCTGAATATCATGGCACTGGGGGAACCGCACAGTTTGGAGGTATCGCGCGGGCTCCCGAAAATGGGGGCTACGTAAGTGGTAGTGCAAGCTATATTGATGCGCCTAAATCGGGTTCTGCTGACGAAAAAGGCGAGGAGATTTTCACAAGGCTCTTCGACGCAAACAAGTATCCGAAGCGCCTCATCCGCTATTCAGGAGCGGAAATACGTATGAACCGAACCATAGCCCTCTTCGTAGATTCTGAGGGTGTGCCTGTCGTGTGTGGACAGGCTTTCGATGGAAAATACCACAGTATCGTCACTTTACAGTACCGCCCATAACATTTTTTCTCGAAATTCCCCGAAATTGTTGTAAATCACGCCCCATATAACGCGAAAATCACGCTCGAATAACGCTACCTTTGCTATAATCCCCTAAACGTATCACATATCCCACTCCTCCTCACCTCTCGATGGGCAGGGCGAAGGCACAGTATTGCAAGGGCTAATACTGTTTCGCACAAGCCGTCGGAAAAGTGGATTAACTCAGGTCTTCCCACTTGCCGCTCCTTTTGCAATCCTGCTTTTTAGGGAGAGGCTAGAGAGGAGAGGACATTGACTCGGATGGGCAATATGCAAGGGCGTTTTGGAGCCAGGGCTTGAAACCCCTCCTCCGTTCTTTTCCAAAGAAAACTCTTATGAAGATTGGAGTGCGTACATGAGAAAGTGTATGACGTTATTTGCGCTACTTGCTTTATTTCTAGTTGCTTCCCTGGGAGCTTCACAAGCGCAGGTAGGACACCCCTTTGTATGGGGCACTAACGGCAGCGGCGAGTTAGGTATTGGTCTGCCCGATAATTTAGCGCATCCTACCCCTGTAGGAATTCCTAACCTAACGGGTGTTGTGCAGCTTGCAGGAGGCAGTTATTGGTCTTATCCCACAGAACACACTCTTGCGTTGAAATCGGATGGAACTGTGTGGGCGTCCGGGCATAACGGGTATGGTCAGTTAGGGGATGGAACTAGTGGTTATGGGACAGATAGGAGTGCCCCTGCCCAAGTACTCAACTTGACGGGTGTCGTGCAAATTGCGGCAGGTGGAATTCACTCTCTTGCCGTCAAGTCAGATGGAACTGTATGGGCGTGGGGGAGCAATTATATAGGGCAGTTGGGCGATGGAACAAATACGGATCGTAACGTTCCTGTTCAGGTCTCGGGTCTAACTGAGGGTTGGTCATAAATGCTCAAGCGGCTTTGAGGAAGGGTTTGAGCCCCGTTCTCAAGCCCAATTTGTTGTTAAAGCGGTAGAGTAGCGCGATTTGGTAAACCAAAACCGCTCCCAACGCAAACCGCTTAGTAGCGACCACCC
>CAMCUQ010000048.1 GCA_945878775.1 Chthonomonas calidirosea | reverse complement strand
GTGGTGGTATGGGCGGCGGCGGCGGCGGCATGGGTGGTGGTATGGGCGGCGGTTGTATGGGCGGCGGCGGTATGGGTGGTGGTATGGGCGGCGGCGGCGGCGGTATGGGTGGCGGCGGCGGCATGGGCGGCTTTGGTGGTCGCGGTCTCTAAACCCTTACGTCTCTCTTACCCGACATATCGGATTTTTGTGCAGAAGGAGTCTCTCCTTCTGCACCCATTTGCCTCTCCGACGGATTTTACGGATTGACAGGTTTTTATTAGCAATTGGTGTTTGGGACTTTTTGCGCTGGAACACTGTTCTTGTCACGCAATGAATTTTGTTATAAAGATCACTTTGTGATCTGATATACCAACGTGTTATGATTACGTCTCAACTATTGAGGCTGGTCGGGATTGAAACAAAAACAAAAGTTTTTGAGATTTACGGTGAGAGTGCAGGATATTGGCACCCTGCCGTTGAAAGAGTGAGAGGTTATTGCCTCTTCTCTATGTGCTTGGCATACTTAAACGTAGCAACTTGACAGAAGACACCTGCCATGCGTTGGCTAAGGTGCAAAGGGGGACATATATTATGGTCTTGCAACAGCGGAAATGGCGCACAGTGGGCTTTTCTACTGTCGCTGCGCTGAGCGCAACGATGCTTGCAGGGGTTCCAACCCACGCGCTCGCCGATGACCTCCTCAAAGGAGCGTCTTCCAATGTTACAGTGGGCAAAGTGGAGATCACTGGTGCACCACTGCCCGTCGCAATAAAATTGATTACCCAGAAAACAGGTATCAATGTTGTCTTCATTAATCGCCCGGGGCAGAGCTTTGGCACGGTCGATCTCTCCATTAACCAGAAGCCGGTTCGAGAAGTCCTAAACCTAGTGGCACAATCGGCTGGCGCTGCTTTCTGGGAAGAGAATGGGGTCTACTACATCGGTAGCAAAGACGATGCACCCAAGAAGCTAGAGCCTCTCCTTCCTCAGACCGAATCACCCTCTCCCATAGAGAAAAGAGTGACACGGTACGAAAAGATCAAACTGCTCTACATCTCTCCTCAGTCGCTGTTGAAGGCACTGGGAATCGGCAAGACGCCGATTGCTGATATTACCGAGCAAGCACAGATCAATATGTTCCGCCATTTTATGAATGGTGAAACGTTTCGCGTCTTGAATCCTACCGTTGGTAGCCCGATTATGCAGAACAGTGCCGGACAGTTCAACGCTCCCAACCAACAAACTCCTATCAATGCGGCTCCCGCAGTTCCAACCACTACGCAATTCCCAAACTCTGGTGCTAATGATCAAAGCGCACGGCGCGACGGTAGTGCCGAATTTGCTCGTGCTGGCGGTCAAGGCTTCCCCGGTGGCGGTGGCGGCGGCGGTCAGTTTGGTGGCGGTGGCGGTGGTGGTCAGTTTGGTGGTGGCGGTGGCGGTGGTCAGCTTGGTGGTGGTCAGGGTGGCGGTCAGGGTCAGCAGGGCGGAAGTGCCGCAGGACTCCTTCCTGACGGACTCTCTCCAAACTCGATCCTCTCCTACGATGCCGATGGCTCTATCATTGTCAACACGGACGACGAAGAGGCTCTCCGTAAACTGAAAGAACTCATTCGCTACTTGGATGTCAAGCCGAAACAGATTATGGTTCGCGCCGAGTTCGTTACAGTGACCCAAAACGACATTAGCTCGTTTGGTATCAACTGGAGCCTCCAGAAGGTCAACTTTGTAACGGGTGTGAACACTGGTTACCAGACTGCGAACACCGCGTTCATCCAGTATGCTACGGGTAACGTGCGAACCGAGATGAGCTGGATTTTGACAACCGGTCGTGGCAAGTTGGTTGCTGCTCCTATGGCGACAACGTTGAACAACGTTCTCGTGAGCTTCTTCAACCAACAAAACATTCCGGTCTTCCTCTCTCAGCCCATCATCTCCCAAAACGGTACGGTGGCACTGTCTCCTCAGTTGACCCTATTCCAAGCGACTACAGGACTAACCATCCTTCCCCGCTTGAATGGAGATGGAACTATCACACTGATGGGTTCGGTCTTTGTTTCCGACTTGGGAACTCCTGTAACGGGACCAAACGGTGAATCGGCTCCTACGATCATCACTCAGTCGGCTCCCATTCAGCGCATCATTCGTGATGGAGACACCATGGTAATTGGTGGACTAACCAGTAAGAACACCACTATTGCCAGTAACCGCGCTCCATTGCTCGGTGACCTGCCTGTTATCGGAACTCTGTTCCGCTCTCGCCAGACAGTCGTCCGCGACTCTGACCTGCTCGTGTTCATCACGGCTGCGGTCATTCCGGATCGTACCTCTACTTCCGTCCTAACCGGACCCGGTAGCGGATTGACGACTCCTGCGGGTGGTGCAGGTGGTGGATTGAGCCAGTAGTAAATACTGTTGCTCACGTTCTGATTGGGTCTTTTGTGAAAGCGTCCAGAGCCTCTCTGGACGCTTTCCTATTGACGCCCGTTTGTACGTGCGGTACACTATCTCCACTTGCGGTTGTTTCACCCTATCTCATAGTAAGAGCCTTCCTCTAAAAGGTTGCAATGCAAAAAGGAAGCTCCGAAAGATTGGGACGAATAAGAAAGGAAGCGCGGTGTTTCGATTTATTACGGGAGGAGAGTCGCATGGACCCTCACTCTCTGCCATTGTGGAAGGGCTTCCCGCGAACCTGCCCATTGATCTCGACGAGGTGAACCAGCACTTAAAACGCCGCCAGGGCGGATATGGACGAGGAGCGCGCCAGCAGATAGAGACCGATAAGGTAGAAATTCTCTCAGGCATTCGGTTTGGCAGAGCGATGGGAGGACCCATCACACTACTGGTTCGTAATCGGGATTGGGAAAACTGGACAGACAGAATGTCGATAACTCCCGTTGAAACCGAGACTGCCCCGATCACACAACCACGCCCCGGACACGCCGATTTTCCCGGAATGCTCAAATATAACTCAAACGATCTGCGCCCGATGCTAGAGCGTTCCAGTGCCAGAAACACCGCCGTGCTTGTGGCGACGGCAGGAATATGCCGCCAACTTCTGAGCCAACTAGGCATAGAGATCGTGAGCCATGTTGTCATGATAGGCAACGTGTGGGCGAATTTCCCCGATGTGGTGGACTATCGAGACATAGCAAAACGGGCAGAAACCTCCCCTGTGCGATGCGCCGATCCTATTGCAGAGCAAGGTATTATCGCCGCGATTGATGTCTGTATGCAAGAAGGAACCCGCGACACACTAGGAGGCGTCTTCGAGGTTATTGCGTTAGGGTGTCCGCCCGGATTGGGCAGTTTTGTGCATTGGGACAAAAAGCTGGATGGTCGTCTTGCTGCTGCCGTAATGAGCATTCAAGCCATCAAAGGGGTCGAGGTCGGACTTGGCTTTGGGGTGGCACAAATCCCCGGCTCGAAAGTGCATGACGAGCTCTTCTTTGGAGCTGCTGAGGGCTTTACGAGAGGAACCAACAACGCAGGAGGCATTGAGGGGGGAATGACGAATGGAGAACCTGTCGTCGTTCGCGCCGCCATGAAACCTATCTCAACATTGCCCACACCGCTAGCAACCGTGGATATGAAAACAAAGCAGGCGGTAAAGGCGCACTTTGAGCGTTCCGACGTGTGTGCCGTTCCCGCCGCTGCCATTGTGGGAGAGGCGATGGTCGTCTTGACTCTCACCCAAGCCGTGTTGGAGAAATTTGGAGGAGACAGTCTTGAGGAGTTGAAGCGGAACTACGACGGATATATGGCGGTGGTTCAGGAACGAGGCTTCAAAAGGACAGCCTCCTGAGTATGGAACAAAACATTGTCTTGATGGGGTTTATGGGTGTGGGAAAGTCCACAATAGGGCGAAGACTCGCTACACAATTGGGGTTTACCTTTGTAGACACCGATGCCCTTATTGTGGAGAGTGCTGGCAAACCTATTCCGCAGATATTTGCTGACGAGGGAGAGCAAGGGTTTCGAGCGCGTGAGATTGAGGCAGTAGCCAACGTTGCGAGTCAGAATCGACTCATCATTGCAACAGGGGGAGGGGCAGTAGTGAATCCCCTTAATGCAGCGCGACTACGTGCCTCTGGGCTTACCGTCCTACTCACAGCGAAGCCCGAGATACTCTTGAAGCGCGTAGGAGATCGGCGAACGCGCCCCATGCTGGCACACGTGGAAAACCCTTTGGCACACATCATAGTATTGAATGCCCAACGCGCACCCTTCTACGAACGCGCTGCCGAGCTTGTGGTAGATACTACCGACAAACTACCGGAGAGCATCCTAGAGGAGATACTGGTACGCTATCGTGAGCAGGAGAGAATAGCCTCTTCTGCTTTGGAGGATTGATCCTTTTGGCTGAATACCGTATTCCCGTTCCTCTTGCCGAAAGGAGCTACTCGATTGAGATCGCTCCCAATCTACTCACCTCGGTGCGTGCTACCGACGTTCTAGCTGAACTGGCTGGCAATAGCCGTCTGTGTATAGTGACCCATCCCACCCTAAAGCGTTATGCAGAGCCACTCATCCAGGCATTGGAAGGTCGCGGGATTTTGCCAGCCCTGCACTTGGTTCCGGCAGGAGAACACCGCAAAAACATCGCCACCGTGATGAAAATATACTCTGCGCTCTTGGAAGCGAAACTAGATCGCAAGAGCCTCGTAGTAGTGATCGGTGGGGGTGTTTTGGGAGATGTGGGAGGCTTCGTCGCGGCGAGCTATCTGCGAGGTATTCGCTTCGTACAAATACCCACGACTCTGCTTGCCCAAGTCGATGCAAGTGTAGGCGGCAAAACAGGCATTGATCTGCCAGAGGGTAAGAACCTCGTGGGGGCATTTCATCAGCCCTCTTCAGTGCTGATAGACCCAAACACCTTGAAGACACTACCCATGCGAGAGCTACGCTCAGGGCTTGCCGAAGTGATCAAGTATGGTATAATCTACGATGAAGGCTTCTTCAAGAGAGTAGACACTCTTCTGCCGACATTATTGAAGCGCGATGTAGATTCGTTGGCACAAATTATTGCCCGCTCTTGTGAGATTAAAGCAGAGGTCGTTTCCCAAGACGAGACCGAACAGGGCATACGTGCCATACTGAATTTTGGTCATACTGTTGGTCATGCACTAGAAGCCGTGACCCAATATCGTCGCTATAAACATGGTGAGGCGGTGGCAATTGGAATGATTGCCGAATCTCGCATTGGGGAACTACTAGGACAGACCCCATCCGAGGTGACAACCGCGCTTCGGGAGTCGCTTCTGAGAGCAGGACTTCCCGTCGATTTTCCATCCGATGTCTCCGTCGAGGCTATTTTGGAAGTGGCTCAACGCGATAAGAAAACGATTGGCGGGCTATTGCGCTTCCTGGTTCCCACACGCATGGGAGAGGTCATACAGCGTAACGATGTCCCCGAATCGGTCATCTATCGAGCATTGGGAAGGTAATAAGTGCCATGAAGCCAGAGCGAGTAGAGGCGTTTGAGCGAGTTTTGAGATTGCTCTGGATTATGCTATTTGGCGGTCATTGGGTTGGGCTAACACTCCTGAACTGGTTTGGTTTTGTGACATTAGCGCAGATCGCCGTGTGGAATGATCTGCTGTTTGTGAGACTCTATCTAATTCTTTTGGTTCTGACCCTGTTGACACTGGTTTTGCGAGGGATGCAGGAGAGGGGAAGCAAAGGTGATCAATCAGATCGTCGATCAGCGTTATGAGGTTTTAGAGAAGATAGGCGAGGGGGAACTCTTCCAAGTTTTTCGCGCCCGTGACAAAGTCGCGAATAAAACAGTCGCCTTAAAACTACTAGAGCCATCCTATGCCCAAGAGAAAGATTTCGCGAAAGAACTCATGCAGAGTGTTCGGACGGTGATCGTGCTGTCACACCCGAATATTGCACAAGTTACCGACCTGAAACCCTACGAAAATACCGGTTTTTTGGTGGTGGAATTCGTGCGTGGCATTAACCTCAAGGAGCGTATTCGTCGAATCGCTCCTTTTGGACTCTCCGCTGCAATCGATTTTGCTATCGCCATTGCCGAGGCTCTGCACTATGCTCATGGAATGGGGCAGGTACACGGCGATCTGCGTCCTCAGAACATCATTGTAAGCCCAGAGGGGCAGGTGAAAATCACCGATTTTGGGGTGCAGGTGGCGGTTGCGACCTCTAGCCGGGCGCAGAAGGCGATTTTGGGTTGGGCTGCCTCCTACCATGCCCCAGAGGTCTCTATGGCACACAGCGGAACCGTTGCGGGGGACATTTATGCCCTTGGTTCCATTCTCTTTGAGATGCTGACAGGTTCGCCCATATACACAGGGGAGACACTGGAGGCTATCGCCGATCAACACGCTTTTGCCCCCATACCCTCTCCCCGTGTGGTGAATTCGGGCGTTCCTCGCGCCGTAGAGGGGATTACTCTTAAGTGTCTTCAAAAGAAGCCCCTCGAACGCTATACCTCTGCTGCCGAACTGCTGACCGATCTACAAGCGGTGCGGGATGCCCTTCGATTTGGCAAATCCCTCTCCTGGTCTCCTATCGAACTAGATAAACCTAGCGTGTCCCCTCAACGTCCCCCAAGCGAAGAGACTTTGCCCCCCCTAGAAGATGAGACGGTGGTCTCAGTGGCTGCCAGTAGCGAGGCTATTGCGATGCCCAACCGACGCGCACAAGGCTCCCCTAGAGTGTCTGTCTATTTGAAGGCAGCCCTTGTAGGAGTCAATCTTGTCATTATGGTCACGATCATCTCGGTCGTGGGAATCTGGGTATCCAATTGGGCGGTTCCAAAGGCGGTTCCTGTTCCCTCTCTGGAAGGGAAGTCGATTGAAGAGGCGCGGAAGATAGCACAAGAGATAGATGTTCGTCTCAATGAGCATCCAGAGTATTCGGAGAAGCCCCGCAATCTTATCCTACGAACCGACAAGCGAATGGGGGCAGAACTGCACCCTAAGCAAGTGATCAACGTCTGGTTTAGCCGTGGCTCTATCTATGTGGATGTCCCCAAGCTAGCAGGTATGACACAAGAAGAGGCGGAGAAAAAGCTGAAGGATGTGGGACTCACTCTTGGGGCAGTGACAACGGAACATCATGCAAAAATTGCGGAAGGCAAGCTGATCCGGCAGGCAGACAAGACTCGCGTGCTTCACGATACGCCAATAGATGTTGTGCTGAGTATTGGTCCCAAAGAAGTTCCCCCACCTCCTACCCCTGTAACGGTCCCTAACGACGCAAATAATGCGACCGATGCAGACGCAGCAAACGAAAACCATGACTTTGATCGCGTCATTAGGATCGGAAGAGATGGATTGGGACGCCGGAAAGTGCGCATCGACTACGAGGACTTTTTGGGGATACATACCGCGATAGATGAAGAACATGAAGAGGGAGATCGAGTACAAGTAAACTTTAACTACACCGGCAAGAAGATCAAAATTCGAATCCACTATAACGATCAACTCTATAAAGAGTTCACCATCAATCCACAATCGGAAAGAGGAGATATTCGTTAGCCTATGAGTCGTCAAGATTCGGTTGTTATTGCCCCTTCGCTTTTAAGTGCAAACTTTGGTCGCTTTGCAGAGGCAGCGATAGAGGTGACAGCTGGCGGAGCCGAGTATCTCCATTTTGATGTGATGGATGGGGTCTTTGTACCTAATATCACGTTTGGTATGCCTGCGGTGAAGGCGGTGCGCCCACTCTCGACTGTCTTCTTCGATGTACATCTCATGATCGTGCAACCGGAGCGGTATATCGAGGCTTTCGCTTTGGCGGGAGCCGATGGAATCACCGTTCATGCCGAGGCGTGCACGCATCTGGATAGGGTGCTTGGACAGATTCGAGCACTAGGTAAGCGTGCAGGGGTGGCACTAAACCCCGCGACACCTCCCGATTGCCTCGAGTACGTGTTAGATAAAATCGATCTTGTCTTAGTGATGACGGTGAACCCCGGCTTTGGAGGGCAATCGTTTCTTCCCCGAATGCTAGAGAAGATTCGGCGTGTGCGAGAATTGATTGAGCAAGTTGATAATCCCATTCATATTGAAGTGGATGGAGGGATCGATGCCACGACTGCGCCTCTCGTTGTGGAAGCGGGCGCGACGGCTCTTGTGGCAGGAACTTCGGTTTTCGGGAACCCTTTGGGGGTTCATAACGGCATTTCTCTACTGCGCGAGTCCTACTCCGCCGGGAGGTGATCTCCATTGGCTACCCTCTATTCGTCGATAATCTCTGCGCGTTCGCGCCGCCTACGTACCATAGGTTTGGTTCTATTGGTCTCTGTCTTGTTGCTTGCTCTCTATGGAGCCTTTGTCTTCATGCCTCGCTTGCGAGAGAACCGAGTGACCCTTCGAGCGCGAATCACCTATCAAGACCCAAAGAGTCCTCCGATCCCGTTCCAGAGTCTGACACCAGATCAACAGGCAAAAGTGAAGCGTCTGGCGAAAGCCCAGCTTCTATTTGAGTATGCCTACTGGAGTTTCTGTGGAGCGTTGATAATTGCTCTCCTGGTGGTGGCTTGGATGGATGCACGCGAGGTGGCAAAGAACTATCTGCGGGAGCAGGTGACTCTACTTGCGGAGACTGGCAAGAGAGCAAAAGCCGACTCTTCTCCTGAAATCAAAAAATAGGTTTCTCTCCAGAACGTGAGGATATACCTGAAATAGGAAATGTATGTGTTTCTCGCCCTTTTGACCTGTCTGAGAGGCGGTTTCGCTCTCTATAAGGCTTTAAAGAGCGCGATAATCTCACAGTTGAGGGCATTCGCCCCTTTCCCGTTTCGGGAAGCGGGAGGTAGCTCGCATTGCCATCCCCAATTTTGGGAGAAAAACAAAAAGAGTGCTTGGTTTCTCCTCCCTAGAAAGCCCTGAGAGAGAATTTCTCTTGTGAATGGAGAGAAATATTTAGGGCAGGAAGGAATCTTGCCTGATGCCGTCGAAAGGGGCAGGTAAGCGAGGAATTTTAGGTTGTGTGCGCCTCTTTTGAGGGTGGCACAAAGGAGTTATGATGGCGTATAAGGCGTTAATTGTTTGGGGAGGCTGGGAAGGGCATCAACCCAAACAGGTGGCTAGCACTTTTCAGCGTGTTCTCACGGAAAAGGGGTTCGAAGTAGAGGTTTCCAATACCTTGGATGCCTTTTTGGACGTAGAGAAATTGAAGTCTTTGAACCTGATTGTGCCTGTCTGGACAATGGGACAGATACGGGGTGAGCAACTGAATCCCGTCGTGGAGGCGGTTCGTAGCGGCGTGGGAATTGGGGGTTGTCATGGTGGAATGTGCGACTCGTTTCGCGAAGCGACAGAGTGGCAGCTGATGACGGGGGGACAGTGGGTCTCTCATCCTGGCAACGACGGGGTGGAGTATACGGTGAAGATCACCGAGCCAGACCACTTCATCACCCAAGGGTCTTCCGATTATCGCGTCAAGTCGGAGCAGTACTACCTTCACACAGACCCCTCAAACCGCGTGCTTGCCACCACACGATTCCCAACTCCGGGAGCAGACGGTCCTCATACAACAAACGACCCTTTTGATATGCCTGTGGTCTGGACACGTATGTATGGCGCAGGGCGGGTATTCTATCATTCGGTAGGGCACTCTGCACCTGTGGTAGAGCAAGAAGAGACGCTACGTATCATTACCCGTGGCTTACTTTGGGCAGCGCATGCCGAGTCTCTTGCATAGCAAAACAAAAAGAGCCAGACACCCATTTTGAAAAGAGGTGCTGGCTTCTATTTTGGTTAAGTGCCGAAGGCGGGAGTCGAACCCGCACAGGGTTGCCCCTAATGGTTTTTGAGACCATCGCGTCTGCCATTCCGCCACTTCGGCGCAAACATTCCGTATTATACGGTAGAATAGATAAGAGTGTCAATAGAGAGGGCACCTCTCTTTGCCATAATCGGTGTGGGTTCTGCTTTGGAATAGAAGATAGAGGAGAGTGGTTGAACCATGGCGCGTGTAGTCCTGAAAGACCTTACCAAAACATTTAATAAAGTGACGGCTGTCAAAGGCATCAATTTGGAGATACGAGACAAGGAATTTATGGTTCTCGTAGGTCCTTCTGGATGCGGTAAGACAACGGCACTCCGCATGATCGCCGGGCTGGAAGAGGCTTCCGGCGGTGAGATACTCATTGATGAACGGGTGGTGAATGATGTCTCGCCCAAAGACCGTGATATTGCGATGGTGTTTCAAAACTATGCTCTCTATCCGCACATGAGTGTGTACGACAATATGAGCTTTGGGCTGAGGTTGAAACGAGAGCCGAGCGGCAAACCGTGGCCCATGAACCTGAAGCGCACCTACACGAAAGAGGAGATCGACCGTCGCGTACAGCAGGCGGGTGAGATTTTGGGATTGAAGGCACTGCTTCAAAGGAAACCTAAAGAGCTTTCGGGCGGACAGCGACAGCGCGTTGCGCTTGGACGTGCCATTGTCCGCGATCCGAAGGTCTTCTTGATGGATGAACCTCTCTCAAACTTGGACGCAAAGCTTCGCGTTCAGACTCGTGCCGAACTCATTAAGTTGCACCGCCGTCTGGGGATTACTACCGTCTATGTGACGCACGACCAAATCGAAGCCATGACAATGGGCGATAGAATCGCCGTTATGAGCAATGGACTTATTCAGCAATGCGATAAGCCTCTTACCCTCTACAACCACCCCACGAATCTCTTTGTCGCGACTTTTATCGGCTCTCCTGCCATGAACTGCTTCCCTGTAGCCGTGAAGGAGCAAGGAGGCAATGTTGTTGCGGACGCCGGAGTCTTTGCAGTACAACTGACAGACGCACAGGCGAAACAAATGCGTGCGGGGGGCTATGTGGGCAAGTCCTGTATCTTTGGTATTCGCCCTGAACATATTTACGATCAACGCATTAGCACACTCGTTCAAGCGGGAGCAGGAAATACCTTCAGCGTGGATGTGGATGTGATAGAGCCTTTGGGAAGCAATGCGGAAATGCACCTGAAGACGGGTGACATTACTATGGTGGCGACTATCGATAGTGCCTCTCCTGCCAAGGTGGGTGACAGAATCGATGTGGTTATCGATATGGAGAAGTCGCATCTCTTCGATAAAGAGACGGAGCAGGCTCTCTATTAAGCCGTTCGAGTCCTTGTGAAATATAAAAAGCCCCTGACTGTTCCAGACAGTCGGGGGCTTTTTGGTGCAAAATTGTGCGTGTCTCTACTGCCAGATGGCTTTTGTCTCCACGACATTATTGACAATCCTATCGATGGCTTTCCTTAGAATGGCGTTGGTCACGCCCCGATTGTCAATGGGCATGGCTAGTTTGAGCCTATCGCCTTTGGTAATGAAGAAGTGTGAAGGCTGAATTACCCCATTTGCAACGAGCAATTTCCGAAGTTTAGCGGCATCAGCGGCATCCTCCTTGAGGCTACCCATCGTGACAGTCAGCCAAAGATACGACTTGCTACTTGTAACTTCAGAGGAGACAGGAATATTTAGCCCTTCGCGCACAATGGTAACCTCGTAGAGAGGCTTTTCTGGGTCTTTGGAAAGGTCTTTTGGCTCGTAACCAATGTCTTCGAGGGCTTTTTTGAGCATGGACGAATCGAGTGTTCCACTAGTACTTGCTTGCCAGCCTACAAGGCAGAGTGCTCCTGCAAGGCAGATCGCTAAAAGACGGATGGTGCGAAAATATTTTTTCATTCTGAAAACACCTTTCTGTGTGGTTGTTTTGTAAGGAGAGCATCTCTCCGCTATTTTGGGCTATCCAACAAAGGCTCTAACGTTTGACTCCGCCCGTGCTACCCTGTAGGACGGCTTCGATCTCGGTGCGAGTGGCAAGCAACAGGTCACCAGGGATGGTATGCTTCAGTGCCGCCATAGCAGAGCCGTACTCCATACCCAGCTGTAGATCGCCCTGAAGATAGCCATACAGGACTCCTGCATCAAAAGCGTCTCCTGCGCCGATCCTATCGACGATGTTTCCTAGCTCATAGGCAGAGGCAGACCAGTATCCGCTATCGTCTGTTGCGCGTGCGCCCTCTCCCCCACAAGTGATGACGACCGAGGGGATACCGAAGCGATCACGAAACTGATGTGCAATCTCTTCCCCGCTCCCCGCCATGCCAAAGAGGATTTGAGCATCTGAGAGAGGACAGAGGAGAAGATCGATTTGTGGGAGGAGTGCGGAGAGCACCTGCTCAGCCTTTTGGGGCAACCAGAGTTTGGAGCGATAATTGACATCAAAAGAGACTTTGGTCCCGTTGGCTTTGGCAATCTGAACGGCATGGGTAACGGCAGAGGCGCAGGAGTCGCTGAGAGCGCAGGTGATCCCTGTGACATGGAGGAGCCTAGACGTGGCGATAGGTTCTACCGCGATCTCCTCTGGGATAAGCGTGCAAGCAGAGGAGCGAGCGCGGTCATAGAGCACGTCTGTGGCACGAGGCGGGACTCCAAAATCGACAAAATAGAGTCCTGCCCGTGCCTCTGTTTGTGTGTCCCAAAGGACATGAGAGGTGTCTATTCCCCAGCGTCGTATCTCGTTCTCGATTCGGCGTCCGAGAGCATTGGCAGGAAGTTTACTCCACCAGGCGGCATCGACACCGAGGCGAGAGAGGGCAACAGCCGTGTTTGATTCGGAGCCACCGATGCGGACATCGAGGGTTACTGCCTCTTCAATTCGGCTGAACCCAGGCGGGCTGAGCCTCCACATCGTCTCTCCAAAAGTAATGACATCGCGAGTACGGGTGCTAATGGGAAGGGTTCCTTTCCGATACGATTTAGGCTTGGAGAAGTGCCAAGACCTCTTCTGCATGTCCTTCGGGCTTCACTTTTTTGATGATATGCTGAAGCGTGCCATCCGGGGCAATGATAAACGTTGTGCGCTCAATGCCCATGTACTTCTTGCCATAGTTCACTCTTTCGACCCAAACTCCGTAATCCTCGGCTGTGGCGTGTTCTGCATCTGCGAGCAGGGAGTAGGGAAGTTCAAATTTATCGGCAAATTTGGCTTGGTCTTTGGTTCCATCGGGGCTAATGCCAAGCAGTAGAATGTCGGCACTATCGTATTTCGCTTTCGCGTCCCGAAATCCACACGCCTCAATGGTACATCCGGGGGTGTCGGCTTTGGGATAAAAGAAGAGGACAACGGTTTTACCTCGTAGCCCAGAGAGTGAAATGGTCTGATCAGTCTGATCAGGGAGTTCAAATGCGGGTGCAGGTTCGCCAAGAGTGGGCATGGTTTAGTTCCTTTTTGGGGTTGTGGGTACAAATTCGATAGAGAGTTCGGCATGAGCGGTGGATTTTCCTGCTGAAAGGAGGAAGCACACGGTGGGAGAGGAGAAATGTATGGCAAAAGGAGGGTGAAAGATGCAAGTGGATTTATCAAAGCACATCGCGCTGGTGACGGGGGCAGCGCAGGGGATAGGGAAGGCAATCGCGGATATGTATGTGGCGAATGGCGCGACTGTCTACTATGCAGATATTGACGCAGAGCGGGTACGAGAGTCGGCTTCGGCGCAGAAGACAGGAATTCCACTCGTGATGAATGTGACGAACCGGGAGCAGATAGCGGAGGGGATGGCGCGTATTCTGGCGGAGCAAGGGCGATTGGATATTCTTGTAAACAACGCAGGGGTGAACACGATGGCGCACCGCGTGAATCTGGATACTTTTCCTCAGAGTGAATGGGATCGTATTGTGAGTGTAGACTTGACGGGGGTCTATATCGTGAGCCAAGAGGCGATTCCGCTCTTACGCCTCTCCGAAAACGCGCGTATCATTCAGATAGCCTCCATTGCGGGGCTGGTTCCGCTTCGCTTGCAATGCGCCTTTACGGCAGCGAAGGCGGGAGTTATCAATCTCACTAAGGCAATGGCTTTAGAGTTTGGTGGGCAAGGTATCCTCGTGAATGCCATTGCGCCGGGGTCTGTGCTGACACAAGGAACCGAAAAACTGTTTTACGGAGACGATGGAATGTTTAAGACCTCGGTTCAGCAGATGTTGGCGCACATTCCACTTGGCAGACCGGGAAAACCAGAGGAAATCGCGCACGCGGCTCTCTTTTTGGCGGCACCAGAGAGTAGCTATGTGAATGGACACTGCTTAACGGTAGATGGCGGTTGGACGGCAGGCTATCATCGTGAGTTTTGAGAGGCTACCTCTAGTGCATCTATGCCCAGTGCATCTTCTCGATACTTTTTCCTAGCTCCTGTAGCCATGCCTTGGGTTTTATAGGCAGTGGCAGAGCAAGGTGTTCATTGGCACGTATCTGGCGGGCTTGGGCGGACGCACTCTTGCGGTCAAGAGTGGATGGAAGCAGAGGAAGGCGTCCGTCCTCTGGCATTTGTTCCTGCCAGTAGCTATGGTTTTCGAGCCATAGCAGCACATCCGTGAGCCTATCCACATCCTCTTTATGGGCAATGAGCTTTGCAAACTCGCGCAGAATCTGTTCTGGTTTTTCATCAGGGTTCCAGAGCAGGCGCCCATAGGCAAAAGTGTTTGATATTTGGAGGAGAGGGAGATAGAGATTCCCCACAACTCTATCAATGCCGGCACGCTGTAGGGTGCGTAGTAGGTCTTGGATATAGCGTACCTCGGAGTGGACAAGTCCCCAAACGGCTGGACGATAGGCATCATCATCCATAACAAAATGGGGCCACGCCAAAACGGGTCTTTTCGCTTGGCGCAGAGTTTGGAGATCGTCCCTCGTGGGGAAGAGGGGCGTTTTCGCCTTGCCTCCGTACTCTTTGAGGGCGAGCGGGCGATAGAGGTGGTGGCACGGCAGAGCCAAGCCCACATTTGGAGGCATCTTTGCGAGGCTTTGAATAACCTCACGGGTGCCAGATATTTCGTGATCAAACACCCCTTTCCAGCCCTGTGCCATTGGCTCCTTGCCCCAGAACGAGATGCACCACGTGTCGGCGTAAAGAGTTGCTTTGGGATTCAACTCCGCTAACCTCTCTGCAAGCACCTGCACATATTGCATGAATTGAGGAACTCCACAACGTCCACACTCACAACCTCCCCAGTCGGCGGCGAACTCCTCAAAGAAATCTGCTTCGCGAAATGTCTCCATATAGAACTTAGGAACGGCAATGGTCTTTTCAAAGTTTCCCGGCTCCTGTGGACAGAGGTTCTTTGCCCTATTTCCGAGTTGATTTCCCGGCTCTTCGTTGTCTGGAACCGTGCTGAGAACCGTATTCGTGAGGAGATAGCCGAACTTCATGTCTTTCTTATGGGCATATTCCAGAATGCGGAGCTTGTCTTTTATCTTTTTGTGTTCGAGTTCAGTGCGGGGTAGACGATTGAATTCGAGCATCGTGGCGAATTCAATCGTATTGATGCCACAGGCTTTCAGCCAGTCGATCTCCCGTTTCCACGCCTCAAAGTCCCAATAGAGGGGGGCAGAACTCTTGGGTTCGGCAGCAAAGCCATCGTGAAAGTAGACTCCTCGAATGGCAAAAGGAGAGAAGGCTCTCCGCGCAAGCAATTCTGAAGTGCTAGACATCGTGAGAATCCCTCCTATTGCTGTGGTACAAAAGTCTCTTCTTCGCATGGCTCTCTCCTGTGCTATCTTGAGGGTGCTGTTCTTTTGCTACATAGCTGCGCAAAAGTGGTTTCATATCAGTATACGCCAAATGAGGAGAGAGAACCTCTTTCGTAGCAAAGAAGGGCGAATAGGCAGGAATTTTGGTGCTGTGGGAGGTATAGACTACCAACTCTGAGGAGGTGACATGACACGGCGATCCTTTCTTGACCGAGAACACAGCATCGCTCCATTAGGCTACAATCGTTGGCTTGTTCCTCCGGCAGCTCTCGCCATTCACCTCTCCGTAGGGCAGGCATATGCGTTTAGTGTTTTCAATATCCCTCTGACAAGGCAACTCGGCATCACCCGTTCTACCCCAGAGGACTGGTCTCTCCCACAGGTTAGCCTGCTCTTTAGTCTCGCCATTGTCTTTTTGGGATTGTCGGCAGCAGTGTTTGGAAAGTGGCTAGAACGCGTGGGACCCCGCAAGGCGATGTTTGCCTCTGCGCTCTGCTTTGGGAGTGGATTTCTCATTGCCGCGCTTGGAATTACCTTGCATCAGTTGTGGCTAGTGGCGTTAGGATATGGCGTGGTGGGAGGAATTGGGTTGGGCTTGGGCTACATATCGCCTGTTTCTACCCTCTTGAAATGGTTTCCCGACCGCCCCGGAATGGCGACAGGGATGGCGATTATGGGCTTTGGAGGGGGTGCGATGATAGGCTCTCCCCTTGCCACAAATCTCATGCTCTCTTATCGATCCGCGACCTCGACGGGTGTTGTCCCCACGTTTGTGACGATGGGCGTGATCTATATGGCTTTTATGATGTTTGGGGTCTTCACGATACGCCTCCCGCGCCCCGATGCACAGACAATCGACGGAACCTTAAAGCCTGACAGTATGCCGAATCGGGGGCAAGTGACGGCAGATGAGGCGATCCGAACGCCCCAGTTCTGGTTTCTCTGGATCGCGCTGTTTGTCAATGTGACTGCGGGTATCGCGCTCCTTTCGCAAGCCTCTCCCATGATACAGGAGATATTTCGCCCCAAGGTCAGCGAATCGGCGGCGGCGGGTTTCGTGGGATTACTCAGTCTTTTCAATTTGGCAGGACGGTTTCTCTGGTCTTCGTTTTCGGATTATATTGGGCGACGGCGCGTCTATGCGATATATTTTGCGTTTGGAGCGGTACTCTATCTTCTTTTGCCCAGTACGGGAAAGGTGGGCAGTGTGCCCCTCTTTGTGTTGGACTGCGCTCTCATCATGAGTATGTATGGCGGAGGTTTTGCCACGATACCTGCCTACCTACGTGATATGTTTGGGACAATTCAGGTGGGCGCGATCCATGGTCGCCTTCTCACGGCATGGTCTATGGCGGGGATATGTGGTCCCTTGCTTATCTCGCAATTGCGGGAGATACAGAAGCGGCAAGGCATCTTCCCCACGGAAGCCTATAACACCACACTCTTGATTTTGGCTGGTTTGTTATTGTTGGGCTTTTTCAGTAATCTCTTGGTACATGCTGTAGACCCAAAGCACTACACACCGGAATCTGCTTCCTAGAAGGTACAACGTTATGCCCACACCTCAGAAAACGATTTCCCCCTTCCGTCTCGTGCTGGCTTGGATGGTGGTTGGCATCCCGCTAGTTTGGGGTATTTGGAACACCTTTCAAAAGGCTCTGGCACTCTTCATCACAAAATAGCGCTAGAGGAGCATATCCCCTTATCAAACCACTACTCTCAAAACGATAAAGCAGAGATAACTCTCAAAAAACGGGGACATCCTCGTCCTAGAGGCGTCTAATTTGAAAAGTAAAGAGGAGGAAGAATCTCTTGATTATTCGTGATTTTGATACAGAGCGGGATAAAGAGGCAGTATATCGTATCTGGCGTGAAGTGGGCTGGTTGGAAAAGGGCAAAGAGGCACAAATGGATTGTGGGCTTTATGCTGGAACTGCACTGGTCGCAGAGGTGAACGGCGAGGCGGAATGCCTTGTCCTCAGCACCCCTGGGACGATACGCTATCTGGAAGAAGACCTCAGCCTCGACGCTGTGACGGGGGTGACGACGAGTTATGTTGCTCGAAAGCAAGGGCTTGCAGGGCGCGTATTGGCAAGATCGATTGCCACTCGTGCCAAAGAGGGGATGCTGGTATCTGGCTTGGGGATGTTCGATCAGGGCTACTATAACCAGTTGGGTTTTGGAACAGGCGGTTACGAACACCACCTGCGTTTTGATCCTGCTCAGCTAACAGTCTCCACAAAAGCGCGTATTCCGCGCCGCCTCACCACGAAAGACGTAGAGACAATCCATGAGGTGCGACTCAAGCGAATGCGTTCGCATGGGAGTTGTAATCTCCTGCCGAGTGCGGCGACTCAAGCCGATGTTGAGAACAGCGAAAACGGATTTGGACTGGGCTATTTCGATGGCGAGGCAGGAGAATTGACCCACTGCTTCTGGGGGAGCGCAAAAGGAGAGCATGGTCCCTATAGCATCTATCTCCTGTTGTTTCAGACCCCTGCACAGTTTTTGGAGCTGATGGCACTTCTCAAGAACCTAGGGGATCAGGTACACATTGTTGGAATGCACGAACCGGCAAACATTCAGATTCAAGACCTGTTGAAACAGCCGATGAAACACCGTAGAGTGACCCAAAAATCGGAGCTTGAGGTGGGAAGTTGGTCGGCTGCTTATTGGCAGATGCGAATCAATGATCTGGCGGGCTGTCTTGCCAAGACGCATTTGGAGAGTAAAAGCGTGCGCTTCCAATTGCATCTAACAGACCCTATCGAGAAGTTTCTTGACACAGAAGAGACATGGCGTGGAACAAGCGGGGACTATATCGTGACGCTAGGTGAGGAATCGGAAGCGGTGCGAGGAACCGATTCAAGCCTGCCCGTTTTGACTGCAACGGTCAACGCCTTTACGCGTATGTGGCTCGGCGTTCGCCCGGCAACAGGGCTTGCTATTACCGATACGCTCTCTGGCTCGCCCGAACTGTTGGCAACGTTGGACAAAGTCTTGCGACTGCCCTCTCCAAGACCCGACTGGGATTTCTAAGAGGGTTTCCGCGCTCTTTTTTTGCCATAAACCTCGTCTGTGTCCTAGTAGGTGGTTTTGAGATTGCAGTTTCTACGGCACACTCTCCGATAATATGCGTAGTACGGAGAGAAGAGGTATTTTGCTTATGTGCAAGGTATGGCAAAAGAGATTTTGGCTTGTTTTGGTGCTGGGGTGGCTCTGCATGGCGCTTCCTGCCATGGCGCAAGAGATCGCCCCAGACCCGCTTGTCACCCCTGAGACTCTCCTTTTACCCACGACTGCCCTCTATCTCTATGTACAGGATGAGCCAGACCTCAGCCACACCTACGAAGTGGACACACGGGGAGAGGTGCATTTTCAAATAGGCGAAGAGGGGAGCAAGTATCTGGAGAAGTGGAAACTCTCGCTTGCTGGCAAGACGCTGGAACAAGCAAAAAACCTTATCTTTGATAGCCTCAAGCGTTATTTGAAAGAGCCTCAGATTCGACTCACTCTCACCCGATACCCGCGCATTCGAGTGAGTGTGCAGGGTGCCGTGCGAAATGCCAGTGAACAATCTCTGCTCCCTAATGCTCGCATCTCCGTTCTCTTTGACCAAGTAGACCCAAAACCAGAAGCCGACCTCTCGAAGATCACGATCCTGCGACGCTCTAACCCTGACCCCAAAGACCCCGCAAAACGTGCGACAATGCGCGCCATTCCCTACGACTTTTTGGCACTCCAACGCGGAGAGAGTGAAGAGGACTTCCTGCTGGAAGCGGGGGATATTGTCGTCATTCCTGCCACTATACTTGCAAAGCCGAAAGCCCCCCCTGCCTTTCTTCATGTCTATGGAGAGGTGATCACCGAAGCTACATTGCCCCTCGCGCCAAACATGACGATGAAAGAGGTGCTGGCGCGTGTGGGAGGGCTGAAGCCGACTGCCCGTAGAGAGAAGATTCGGCGGATCCGAGGCTCGGACGGCAAGTATTTTGAACTCAACGCGAATCGAATCGAGGAGGAAGACCCCGTACATAACCAGAAAGTAGGAGCAGGGGATACGATTATTGTAGAAGCCCGCGATCAGAGCCTGATTTTTGCCATTAGCGGTGAAGTTCAACAGCCCAAAACCTTTCCGTGGAAAGCAGACGAGAAGTGGACAGTGACTCGTGCGCTGGAGATGGCAGGAGGTCTCACTCCCAAAGCGGATCGTCGGAAAGGGGTTATTCGACGGGGCTATTTGAGGAACCCAACTAGCGCAACCGCTATCTACTTTGATCTGGAGGAGATGGCAAAGGGCAAACAGCGCGATTGGGAGATAGAGGCGGGAGACGATATTCTCATTCTGCCGAAGGGTGCTCGCCCGAATGCTCTCAAAAGCCTACTTCCATTGCTATTGCGCTTCATTCCATTGGGGCTATAAGAACGATATAGAGGACTCCCTACGTTCAGATGCCAGTGAAGATAGAACAGCATTTTCGGCAGAAAACAGGGAGAGATTATGAAGAAAAAGCGTATCACTGAGATTGCAGATTTTATGGGGCAGGACATTGTTATTAATCAATACCTTCGCCAAACGCTGTCTTCTAATCTCGTTTGCGGGATAGTGTTTTAGTTCTATTTGCCTTGTATAAGCGTTTTTTGTCGCCTCATTTTGAGGTCATTTGGGCTTGCTTTTGGCTAGAATG
>CAMCUQ010000047.1 GCA_945878775.1 Chthonomonas calidirosea | reverse complement strand
TGTGTGAACAGCGGGATTATACGGTAGACTAGAGAGGACATCAGGTACTCCGGGAAGAGGATTTGTTTGGCGACTTAACTCTACCTCAGAAGTTGCCTGATGTCGTAACACACTTTTTGTCTACATACTTTTACCGGAAACTAAAGTGTTATCATGTTATAATGAAAACATAGCAAGACCCGATTCACCCTAGTAATACAAAATCCAAACGTTTGGAGGTCCCCAATGAAGTCAAGATATGGAAGTATTCTGCTACTACTTATCGCCCTCACTTGTACCATTATGCAGCCGAGCAATGCACAGACGCAACTCTGGATCAGAAAAATTACCCCTATGGTAGTCCCACTGACAAATGGCTATCCGGTGCAACGAGACGCTGTAGGTAACATCTATTATGCTTACGCCTCCCTCGATGCTGTCACTTTCAGTTCCAATTTTGAATTGGCTAAATATACCCCCGCAGGCGTCAAGCTTTGGCGTAGAATCTACAATTCCGGTGGCGACGAATTCGTTTCCAGCATGGGCATCGATAGCCTAGGGAATGTCTACGTCGGAGGAACCTCTCATTCCGCTACAGGCAACGACTTTCTGATTGTGAAGTACAATACGAATGGGGTTCGCCAGTGGGTACGGCGCTATGATGGCGCAGCACATAAAGACGAATTTCTCTCACGACTGGCAATCGCTCCAGACGACACAATCTGTGTTGTCGGTAGTGAGGAGATCACTGCCATCACCTCGTACTGCGTAACAGCAAAATACGACCCCGCAGGTACACTGCTCTGGATGAAGCGTGAACGCCCTTCCGTAAAACTAAATGCCGGTTTCGGCGTACAAGTCGCCGCAGATGGCTCTGTCTATCTGGCAGGTTCCGTTCAAATAGCTGTAGGAAATACGAACGGACTTCTCATCAAGTATAACAGTGCTGGAACCCGCCAGTGGATACGCACTTGGGATGGAGTGGCACACCAGGACGACGCATTTGGTGGAGTGAAAATCGATGGTCTTGGGGATGTGTATGTGGGCGGAGGTACACTCGTTGCTCCCGGTAACACAGATACCCTTGTGGTGAAATATACTCCTGCGGGACTGAGGCTTTGGCAAAAAACCTATGATGGACCTGCCAATAGAAACGACATCATTTTTGATGGAGCCATAGACGCTACTGGCAACATCTATGTTGTAGGCAACTCTCAGGGGGCGAGCTTTGCAGACGCGCTCATTCTCAAGTATTCGCCCACAGGTGCTCCGCTCTTTGTAAAGCGAATCAACACCGCAACCCCTGCAACAGGGAATGCCAGCTTTAATGCGATAGCCCTCGATAACGCGGGCAACCTGTATATGACGGGTAGTGTAGGAGGCATTGTGAGCGATATGTACGTCGCAAAGTATACTGCTCGTGGCGCACGCCTCTGGACGAAACGCTACAACGATTCAAGGTTTAACAACGTTGATAGGGGTCTCTCCATCGCCGTTGACCCTGTAGCAGGCTTTGCCTATGTGGGTGGAACCAGCTTCTATATATCCGCTTCAAACTCCCCGGGAGCAGTGTTATTCAAATATCAGTAGAGCTTTCCCAAATCGACGTATAGCAAGAGGGTTCCTCACGTGAGGAACCCTCTTTTGATATAAAATATGCAAAATATGGCTTTTTTGGGGTAAAACTGTTACCATACGGGAGTGTACTGCGTCCATAATGTGAGTACGTCTATTTCTCGTTGTTTTCTGTTTTGGCTAGGAGGGAATCATGCCACGCCTTCGCATCTATCACTCACTCCTGCTCACCCTTCCGGTGTGCATGGTCATTGCTTCTCCACTCCGCGCAGACCAGCGCATTATCACCACCATCGATCCTGTTCCGAGCGGAGGCGCACACCTCAAGACTCCCGTTAAGATCACTCTGACCGACAAAAAGCCAGAGGGCATCAAGAAAGAGCCGAACTATCGGTTCAAGCCTCTTTATGGGATAATCTCGCTCGGTGATGCCAAAGAGAACCAAATACTGCTCTCCCTAGATGCTGAAGAGAACGCCCCGCGCCCTCTCCTCTATGCCGATCTCGAAGGAGATGGAGACCTAACGCGTGAACAACCTATCCGCTTTACAGTAGACCCCAAATCGCCCGAAAAGAATCCCATCTATAACTCGAGCCTCCTTGCGACTGCACGCTACAACTTTGCAGGACGCGGTGGCAAACTTCCAAGCAAAATCCTCTTTAGCCTCAACGGGCTAGATTTGAAGGTCAACACCGACTATGGGCGCACAGGAACCCTCAGCCTGGGGAACCACAACTACAAAATTGCCCTCGTGGATCAGAAAGTCGATGCGAAGTACGACGATTTCAAACACGAAGAGGCTTCTACTCCAAAGCTCTTCCTCTATATCGACCGTAATGCAGACGGAACTTTCGATCCAAAACGAGAAATATACGATGTCGCGCGTCCCATCAAAATATCGGGACAAACCCTCAACGTAACCACTATCGACCCTCGTGGAACCCGCATCGTGTTTGAAGGGACTCTCAAAAAGCAACTCACTCCAGAGATGCTCAAACCCGGTAAAGAGATCATCGACTTTGAGGCAGAGCTTCTCGATGGGCGCACGGTCACTTTCCCCGATGACTATAAGGGCAAGCTGGTATTACTTCAGTTCTGGGCAACATGGTGTCCCCCTTGTCGTGAAGAGTTGCCTGGGCTAATCAAAACCTACCGTGAGTTCAACTCTCAAAACTTCGAGATTTTGGCTGTCAGTATCGATAGAGGAGCCATGAAGAAGAACCTGAACCAGTTCATTATTCAAGGCGGTTTGAACTGGGATCATGTCTATGACGGAAAATATTGGGATGCTGATATTGCCAAACTCTTCAATATTAAAGCCATTCCAGACGCCTACCTGGTAGATGGAGACACCGGCAAAATCATTGCGATGGGCGATGATTTGCGCCCCCCTCACCTCGCAGTTATCCTCAAAGAGGCGCTCGAAAAGAAGAGTAAAGAGTAGGTATACCCTGAGTATGGATATTGTCAACTGCGACAACGCACCTCCCTTCACTACCAAAGATGGATCGACTATCCGCGAGATTCTGGCACACCGCAATTCCTGTATTCGGAACCAGAGTCTTGCGGAGGCGACCCTCCCTCCTCACACCCGCACGCAAGCCCACTACCACCCCCTCACCGAAGAGATTTATTATGTTTTGCGTGGGGAAGGGCTTATGGCAATTGAACAGGAGAAAGCCATCATTCGTCCTGGAGACGGCGTCGCCATTCCTCCCGGCGTAAAGCATCAGATTCTGAACATAGGAAAAGAAGACCTCGTTTTTCTTTGCACCTGCGCCCCCGCCTATGAACATTCGGATACCCTCTTCTGCGAAGACCTCCTCGATTGAACCCTCACCACACACTATCCAAATTTCACTCTCCGTTTCGCCCCTATAAAGAGGTATAATTTCAGAGAGATTTAAGAATTCTATTCATATACGTTCAAGACCTGATGAAGCCCGCAACATTCCCCTGCACCAGGTGTCTAAACGAATTAGGAATAGGGTGCGGTTTGCAGAAGCGTCTTGTGGAGAGGTGACAGGCAGAAGCGTGGAGGAGATAGAGCAGATCGCCATTCATCTAAACGGGCTAGAGCACCATTACGATTCCCGTCAGGTATTTGCAAATATTCAAGCCTCCTTTCGTACAAGTCAAGTCGGAATAGTGACAGGCTTGAATGGATCGGGCAAGAGTACTCTTTTTCGTATCATTGCAGGGCTTCTCTCTCCCTCACGGGGTTCCGTCGATTTTGTATTACACGGCAAGCCCCAAAATAGTTTTGAACGGCGACGCCACATAGGACTTATCGCCCCCGATATGACATTGTATCGGGAGTTGACAGCAGTCGAGAACCTACTCTTCTTTGCAGAAGTGATGGGCAGAACAGTGGGGCGTTCCGAGTTGGTAGAGCTACTTACAGAGGTTGGCTTGCGCGGACGTGGGCGTGATCTCGTCGGCAACTACTCTTCAGGGATGCGCCAACGATTGAAATACGCGCTTGCACTGATGAGTAACCCACCGGTACTGCTCTTGGATGAACCAACGGCAAACCTCGATGTCTCAGGGCTCGAGATGGTAGAGCGTGTCATTGCACGCCAGAAAGTTCGAAACGGTGGTGGGCTAACTCTGGTTGCCACGAACGAGCCACGTGAATTGGAGTGGGGTGAAGTTCAGGTTCGCTTGGAGCCGACGTCATGAGTACAGAGTGGTTTCGCCAAGCGATAGCCCTCTTGCGAAAAGACCTTCGCGCCGAGTTCCGCACTCGAACGGCGATCAGTGCTATAGGCGTCTTCAGCCTTGCATCACTCTTCCTATTGGCTCTGGCAACGGCAACACTCAAAGAGCTAACCTTTCTGGATAACGTGACTGGAACGCTAAAGCTGTCGTGGCAACCGCCAAGTAAATTCGGGATTTTATGGATACTGTTCTTCTTTGCAGCGTTTAGTGGCTTGGCACACTCCTTCGTACATGAGGAGGAAGCGGGAACGGTGACGGCTTTGCGCCTCATGCTACTTCCAGAGGCGATCTACGCGGGCAAGCTCTTTTTTAATTTTCTGATGGTTTTTAGCGTCGTAATCGTAGTTACTCCGCTTTATATGCTGATCACGGGAATGCCTTTGGGTAATCCTCTCGTATTTATAGGGGTATTGATTGGGGGATGCCTCGGACTATCTGCAACGGCGACGATCATAGGAGCTATTGCGGCGAAGGCACAAAATAAGGGCGCACTGTTTGGGGCATTGGGGCTACCAATACTTGTGGTCTTTCTCATGCTATTGATGGGAGCCGCCCAAACCCTTTTTACCGTAGTTCCTTCTGCAGTGCGTATCCTGCGAGACGTGGGCGGACTGTTCAGTTTCGCGATTCTGCTGATCACCGTCTCAGTATTGACATTTAGATTCATTTGGGAAGACTAGAGGTAGCACATGGCTCAACAGACGCTCGATCCTGTACGCTCACAACAGAGAATCTCCGGTTTAGGCTGGAAGGTCTTTTTAGGGCTTCTCATGGCGTATGTCTGTTATGGGGCTTTCTTTGTGGCGAACGGGGGCGTAGGCTTTACCAAAGATGGAAACTCTGCCCGAATCGTCTTTTTCCATGTTCCGGTTGCCATCGTCTCCTACGTGGCGTATGTTGTGGGATGGGTCTATGCGATACGCTTTTTGAAAGACCCAACAAACCTAGACGAAGACCGAAAATCGGGCGTGGCAATGGAGTTAGGGTTTTTGTTTTGCATCTTGGCGACGGTGACGGGGAGCCTCTTCGCAGGATCACAGTGGGGCAGTTATTGGAACTGGGACTCACGCGAAATCTCGATAGTGGTAATGCTACTGCTTTATGGAGCCTACCTTGCCCTACGAACGGCACTCACAGAGCCACGCCAACGGGGTAAAATAGCGGCAGTCTATGTGCTTATCGCCATTGTCCCCGCCACGTTTCTTATCTGGGTGGTTCCCCGCATTACGGCAAGCCTCCACCCAACAGACACACTACAACAACCCAAAAACACAAGTTTAGACTACAAAATGGTACTCTACCCCTCCTTCATCGCGTTCCATATGCTGTTTACATGGATGTTCCAATTACGATGTCGGGTGTTGGGAGTGGCAGAGAAAAGACGCCAACGGAAGTGGAGCAGGATGCATGGGTAGCCTCGGTTTCGTCATGGCAGTGACGCTAATTATCTGGGTAGGCATTTTTGTCTACCTGTACACTATCGACCGATCTTTGCGCCGACTTGAGCGCGAAGAGGAGGAGAAAGAAGAACTATGAAAACCGCCTATATTATTGCTGCGCTCATCATTAGCACAGCACTAGGCTTCACGATGTGGGCATTTAGCAACTCTATGACGCCCTATGTCAACATCAAGCAAGCACGCGTAAGCTCGACGCCCGTACAGGTACGAGGCAAGATTTTGCGAAAGACTGGACGTCTACCCTACTACGACAACAAAGAGAACGCCCTTCGCTTCTGGATTGAGGACGCGAATAAGGAGCAGATCGAGGTCGTTTATAAGGGAGCCAAGCCCGAAGCGTTCGACACTGCCCCCGAGACGGCGGCACACGGTCTCGTGCGAGACGGCAAACTCTATTCCGATAGCCTTGTAGTGAAGTGCCCCTCAAAGTACGAGGGAGAGAAGTCACCCTACCAAAAGAAGAAGAGCGAAGGCACTACATAAACCATGAAAGAACCAGCACAGGAGCTCAGCCAAATCGCCGACAAACTGGGGTTTAGTATTTTGTGGTCGTGTGTTGTCTTCGCGATATTGTCGATTGTCCTCTATATAGTCTGGCATTTTCGCACTCCCAGCCGTGCCATAAAAGTGGCATCCCGCGCAAGCTATGCTCTCTCGGCATTAAGTTTTCTTGCGATGACGGCGTATCTGGGTTACTTGGTCTATGCGCGAAAATACCAATACTCCTACGTTTGGCAACACACCGGAAACGATCTCGATTTCTGGTGGTATCGCTTGGCGGCAACATGGTCAGGGCAAGAGGGTAGTTTTGCCCTCTGGGGTTTTTGGGCTGCGATCATTGGGTTTCTGGTTATGTGGAAGGCAGGCAAGTACGAGACCTATGTCATGCCCATCTATGTCTCTATGCTCGCGATACTCGCGCTCATTTTGATCAAACAGAGTCCTTTCCTGCTCGTCGCACCGCTCACCCCTGCCGAGATCGCACTGCACCCAAACTACGTCTATCCCCCGCCGGATGGGTTGGGTCTGAACCCCTCGCTACAGAACTATTGGATGACGATTCATCCACCCACCATATTCTTTGGCTTCGCCTCGCTGTTGGTTCCCTTTGTCTACGCAGTTGCGGCATTAATGAAAAAGGACTACGAAGACTGGGTTCCCCGCGTCATGCCCTATGCCTTGCTCTCCTGTGCTACATTGGGTGGGGGGCTTTTCATGGGGGGCTATTGGGCGTATGAGACTCAGGGTTGGCACGGCTTTTGGGCATGGGACCCGGTAGAGAACGCTTCGTTCTTTCCTTGGCTGGCGATCACAGGCTTAGTGCATGGCTTGGTGGTTCAAAAGAGCCGAGGAGGTATGGTTCGAACCAACCTCTTTTTGGGGATTTTCGCCTATTCACTGTTCCTTATCGGCACTTTCCTGACTCGCTCTGGAGCATTAGCACAAGAGGATGCAAACGGGCAATTGCTCTCTGTACACGCCTTTGCAAACCTCCAAAGCTCTGCTCTCTTTTTCTTAGTGCTGATGTTGGCAGTCTATTGGGGTGGAGGCACGCTCCTCTGGCTCATTCGCCTGCGCTCCATTCCTGTGCGTCCCACATTGGGAGATCATCCTGTCTCACGAGATATGGCTCTCTTCGTCTCGGTGCTATTGATGATTGTGGCGTGCCTCTTGGTGACACTGGGAACAACCACTCCCCTACTCCGCTCCTGGACTCACCAGACGCCGTGGCAACCGAAGTCCTCGTTCTACAACACGGTCATGTTGCCCATTACCTTGATGATAGCCCTCGGCATCGGAATAGTTCCGTGGGTGGCATGGCGCAGAACGAACCCCGCAACGTTCTTGCGGAAGTTGGTTGTGCCTTGGATTCTGATGCTTGGCTTTGGATTCTTCATGGTCTTTTGGGCACGCAATGCACAGTTCGCCCTCGAACAGGTGTTTGACCCCACCGATACGGGCATGACCGAAACGATGCGGGCATGGAAAGATAGCCGTACTCTACAACGCCTTTCCGTTGTCAGCCTCTCCGCTCTGGGCTTCCTTGCCGCTATCTCTAACTCCATGTTGGCGTATCGTGTCTTTCGTGCCAAACCGCTCAACGCCGGAGGTTGGCTCGCTCATGTGGGCATTGGAGTGATGATCATCGGTATCTCGGTATCGAACACCTATGAGCGCACTCAGAGAGTGGTCGTGATGGAAGGAGAACCGGCAAAAGAGGTTTTCGGGTACAAAATCGCCTTTGAAAAGATGACCGGAAAGCTGATTGCAGGACGCCCGATTAACCCCGATTATGACATGAGTAACGCGGTTCAATTGCGTGTGACTCCTCCCAATGCCGAGAACATCGAGGCAAAGGATGGCGCGAAGACCTTCCTTGTTGAGCCGCGCTGGTTTGTTCACAACAAACATAAAGCTCCCACAGAGGATAAGTTCGAGCGGATGCGCTGGCCCCACATCGATAAGTATTTTGGGCATGATTTCTATGTGGGTTTGGCAAATGATCCCGTCTTTGTATTCCCCACCGCAAAAGGGGAAGAAGAGGGAGTCACCTTCCAACTGAAAGAGAAGAAGCGACTCGGCTCCTATACTGTGGGCTACTTTGAGCAGTTTGGTGAACCGGGGAAACTTATGGGCGCACACTTTGTCATGGTGGGTGAAGATGCTCAGGTGATCTCCGCCTACCCTGCTCTTCAGATATTGCGTGAGGAAAACGGGGAAGGTATGCCCAATATGAGCATGCTTCCCAAGAATATCGAGATTCCAGAGCTGAAAGACAAGTCGGGGCGCCCCGGCATTATCTATCTGGACAAAATCGATCCCGCCACCAAGGCAGCAACAGTACGTATGAGCCTGCCGGGGATGGAGGGCAAGTGGGCAATACCGCTAGAGATCACCTTCAAGCCATGGATAAATGTGGTGTGGATAGGTATCTTGGTTGCGGTGCTTGGGGCGTTGCTTGCGATGGTTCGTCGCATCGTAGAGGCTCGTACAATCAAGGATTCCACTTCGCTCACACCTCCCAAGTTTGAGGTTTGGGAGACTCCAGAGGGCTAAAAATACCCTCTCACTTCCCTAGCAACCACGAAGTCCCTCTTCCTTATTGGAGGAGGGACTTCTCTCTTTGGTGAACCTGGTAGCCTTCAAATCTTTTCTCTGCCTCTATTGGTGAGCCTACCCGTGAAGCCTGTAGGATAGTATCGCGTAAACACACTGAGTATCTCCTCAAAAAGAGAGGCTCACACTTACGAACGCATCATTACTTGGGCAGGGTTAATCGCTTGATATTTCCCTTTGTTCGCGGTGATTTCAAACGCCTGTGGCACCGCATCGATCCCCTGCAAGATATGTCGGATTGTCGGTTGCAAACGGACTCGCCCCGATGCGACCAGCCGCACCGTATGTGCCAGATGTGCCCGCGTGCTGATGTCTGGAAAGACGTAACGCAGGCTCCGTTCACGCAGAATATCGATGGGCAATTCTATCGGTTGCCCGAACCACGACACGCCGACGATCTTCCCGCCAGAGCGAACGGAGTTGATCGCCAAGAGCAATGTAGAATGTCCAGATAACCCCTGCTTTGGGCTACCGCCGGCACATTCAAACACCACATCTGCCCCAATACTCCCCGTCAGTTCCCGAATTGTCTCCACGACATCGCACGTGTTGGCATTCAATGCATTATCGGCTCCCAATTCGCGAGAGACCTCGCAAGCCTCCTCACGCACATCAATGGTGATCACCATTCCCGCACCGCTCAAGCGGGCGATCTGCAAACACTCCAACCCCATACTCCCCTGACCATAAATCACGACGGTGTCCCCGATTTGAATCTGCGCCGTTTCGACCGCCGCCACGCTGTCGCTCAAGGACTGCAAGCAAGCCGCTTCGCTGTCGGAGATCGAATCGGGGACTTTTACGAGTGCAATTTCCGGTAACAATGCGATCTCGCTGAAGCAGCCCGGCTGATCGAAACCTATCACTGGTCCCTTACGGCACAAGTCGCTCCGCTCAGATCGGCAAAGAGGGCAGTCCCCACAGGGTAACTTGGCGCGTGCCGCCACACGATCCCCCAGATTGTAGCCAGTGACACCAGAACCAATCTCAACGATGCGGGCACAGAATTCGTGCCCAAACAACTGAATAGGAGCCTCCGTATCGAGCCGGTGTTTGACGCGATCATAGGCAAGGGTTGGAATGCCCATCGCTAGCTGTGCCTCAGTGACACTCGGTTGGACGCACAATGGCTCAACCAACACATGCCCCGCGCCACAGGCAGGGACGGGAATATCGTCGAGACGCAGGTCTTTGAAACCGTAAAATCGCCAAGCTTTCATCGTGGTTATACTCCTTGGGTGCACTCATAAAGTAAAAATAAAGGTGGTTGTTCTATGCAAGACGCACGAACTTTTGCAGGGTGTGATAATCTCCAACAGCGGGACGCACGTGACGCGCAGCAGAACGCACAACTTCAGCCAAGTAGAAATCACCGCGCGAATCAAGCCAAATATCGTGTGGGGCGTAAAAGTCACCCGGTTCTGTCGGGTGCTCACCGCCTCCAAACCGCTCCAGCAGTTGATGCTCACGGTTATAGATACTCACTCGCCCACCGGTCGCATCGGGAGAGGGTGCCGACGTGCCAGCCCACATGCCCGCTTTGTAGCCGAGTTCCGCAACATAAACATTGTCGTGTTTGTCTAGCACAACCTGGCAAGGGCGTGCAAGGTCAGTCCATTCTTCGAGGAATTTGCCGTCTGAATCAAACAATTGCAGGCGGCTATTCTCGCGATCAGCAACGAATACCGTTCCCTTTGAATCCACCGCAACCCCATGCGGCACATGGAATTGTCCAGCTTCTGCACCCGGCGTACCCCAGGAGAATAGTAGCTCACCCTCTGGCGAATATTTGTGAATACGAGCGTTGCCGTACCCATCGGAAATATACAACTCGGCATCTGGTCCCACGGCGAGATTCGTCGGAAAATGAAAGGGCGGTCCCGCGTAGAGAATCGTCCGATAGTCAATACTAGTGGCACCGGTATCGGATGGTTGCCCAGGTGTGCCCAAAGTCCACAAAAGCACCCCCTCAGACGTAAATTTCCGCACGGTATGTCCGAGATCATCGGTGCAATACACCCTATCTTGAGCATCTATCCAGATACCATGTGGACGGGTAAATACCCCCTCACCCCAAGAAAAAAGGAATCGCCCTTCGGGAGAAAACACCGCAACAGGGTGATCGCTACGATTGAAAACGAAGACACGATCCTGCGAGTCTGTGGCGACTGCGGAGACTTCCAGCACATCCCATTCCGGGGGCCATTCTGCCCAGTTGCAATTCGCCTGGTAGCGGAACCGTCCAGAGCCGACTGTCGGCAGGTCTGTCATTTTACTATTCACGCGAGAATCTCCTTCACGACTCTAGTCGGAAAAACTTCTGTCTGCTTTTCTATTGGTAGGACCACAGGGTGTGCTAAGCTACCTTAACTTTTCTTGGGCAGTTTGTACTCTGTGTAACTCCCCGTCTCATAGAACCCAATGCGCGAGTAGATGCCAAAGCCTTCCTGTGAAGCCTGTAGAATAGCATGGCGATACCCAGACTCCTTTGCGTCCCAAAGAGAGGTTGCTACCAATGCAGAGGCGATGCCCCGCCTCCGATAGGCTTCGAGGGTACAGACGTTATAGACCCCGATAATCCCTCCACCAAGAGTGAGTTGCGAGGTTGCGACAGGCAGTCCATCAATATAAGCCACATAGAGCCACAGAGGAGCCTCCGCAGAGAGTAACGGATCAAGGACGAGATCATAAAAGCGTATTAACTCTTGATCCGGCGGATGCCAGTTTTGAGAGACGACATGAGCAAAGTCTTGAACCTGTTCAGGTGTCCTTACGCGCTTTATCGTAAAAGAGGCAGGGGGACACATGGTCTCTTGCAAGTTTTTGAGGTCGAGAGTCATGGCAATATCCACTCCCTCCTTCGGCTCTAGCCCCGCTTCGCGCAAGACCTCTTTCAAATGACTGGGACGATCTGCGGGTCCTACCCACCAAGCAAAGGAGCGTTGGACACCCTTAAAGTGCCGAATAACCCTCTCCACCTGCTCTTGAACCGCCTCCGCTTTCAGGCGTGCCGCACTCACTACGTTAAAGGTATCACAATCGAGGAGAGTATCCACAATGAGCAGCGAGCCATCGTTGTGTACCCACATCTCCTCTCGCTGTGAAGGTAGCCAACCAGAATGCACAATGAGGTTATCGTCTGTCGCCTGCTCTAGCTGTTCAAGCGAAATGGGTTGTGTTTTTGGGGCGTGATTCATGTTCATTGAAAAGAGAACAACAAGCCTCTCATTGCGAGTAAATGGCAGGGGAAACTACTCTTCCGAGTAGCGTTTTACGCGATCTGGCTTGAGAACTATCCAGAAACCATCACGCCTATCAATGGCTCCCATGCTTTTGAGAGTCGAAAGCATACGGTTCACGGTGGCACGATCAGCGCCGACACGCTCCGCCATCTGTTGTTGAGTCATTTTGAGGGCAATACGAACTCCCCCCGCAGGGTCAGCGACGCCATGCTTTATGACCCACTCCAACATCTCGGTACAGAGGCGTCCCATGACACTATGCGAGCGGTATTGAAAGGTTCTGTCTGTGGCTTCGCGGAGCCGAGAGGCGAGAGAGGCAAGAAGTTGCCTTGCTATTTCGGGAGAGCGTTCTAGCCATTCCAAAAACGGTTCACGACTGAGGGTCAACACGCGACATACCTCTTCTGTGACGACATCGGCGGTACGGGTCTTACCATCAAGCAGAGATAACTCCCCAAACTGCTCCCCTTCCCCCCGTGTGGCGATATGAACCACCTCTCCACGCTCACTCACGCGCTGAATGCTAACTTGCCCAGAGATGAGAATATAGAGCATGTGACCATCGTCACCTTCATGAAAAAGAGTCTCCTTTGTTCCAAACTCCCGATACCGGCAATAAGTAGCCAATTCCACCAGTGCCTTTTCTGGTAGTTCTTCAAAAAGAGAGACTTTTTTGAGCAGAGTGATAATCTCATCCTGCCTCAAAACTCGTGCCATAAAATGGGTTACTCCGTAGGTAGACGATACTCCTAATATGCGACAGCAGAGAGGAGTCTTCCTGCTCCATTTTGCACAAGATTTGTGCGAGAGAGTCGCCCTGTTCTACCGACTATTAGAGAGAGGAGGAAGAGAGCAATCTATGGCAGACGGCGAAGACAAGTCAGAGGCAGCAACAGCGAAACGGCGCAGTGACGCCCGACAGAAAGGGCAGGTCGCTCGTTCGACGGAACTCACCTCTGTCTCGGTGCTTTTTGGTTTGCTGATCGTCGTCCATGGCACGGCGCGAAGCTCCTCGGCAATTATCAGCAGCTACTTTGAGAGTGCCTTTCGGAACCTCGACAACCTCACCTTCTCTTCTCAGCGTGTATGGCAAGAGGGAGGTTTTGCGGTTCTCACACTTTTGCGCGTTTTGGGTCCTATTGTTTTGGTCGCGATGGTTATAGGGGTTATCGTGAATGTGATACAGACGGGCGGGCTACTCTGGGCAATGGAGAGCATCCAGCCCAACTTTCAAAAGCTGAATCCCCTCTCCGGCTTACAGAATATCTTCTCTTCACGTTCTGTGGTGGAACTCTTCAAAAACTGCTACAAGATCGGTATCATCGCTTGGATCGCTTGGCTGACGGTACAAAGTAGCTTCCCTCGTCTCATGCTTCTCTGGCGACTGGAGGCGAGTATGTCTATCTCCATGGTGGCAGAGTTGATCTACCAGATGTCGATGCGGATTGTGGGAACCATGCTGGTTCTGGCAGGAATCGACTATGCCTATCAGAGATATGCCCACGAAAAACGGCTACGCATGACCAAGCAAGAGGTGAAACAAGAGTATAAGCAAAACGAAGTTGATCCCCATATTAAAGCGAAGATTCGGGCAAAGCAGCGCGAAATGTCGAAGAAGAGGATGATGGATTCGGTTCCTAGCGCGGATGTCGTCATTACAAACCCGACCCACTTTTCGATAGCCCTTCGCTACGATCTTGAGCATAACAGTGCGCCTGTCGTTGTGGCAAAAGGAGTCGATCTCATCGCATTTCGGATTCGTGAGATCGCAGTGGATGCCGATATACCCATTGTGGAGAACCCTCCACTTGCCCGTGCACTCTATAAACAAGTCGATATTGGACACGAGATACCTGCCGAACTCTATGAGGGAGTGGCAGAGGTTCTCGCCTTCGTCTATGAGGTGAACCTGCGACGCAGAGAGCGGATGCGCTTAGGAGTTAATTTGTAGGCTTGAGCGCAAGCCGAAAGAGAAACTGAGTTTTGGTCGGTTCGATACGAAAATGAGCCTCCATTGAGTTAAAAGCGGAGTCTCCTCTTGTGGTAGGGCTGCCGTCTAGGTAGACCTCTCTTCCTGCTCGAATGAGATTCTCTATTGTCTCAAAGCCCTCCTCTGCCGTCTCTTTCACCGCCTCTTGCGCCCCAGAATGGAGGAGTGCGAGACAACGGTGATCTATGGGCGACTTGGGCGGCGGTTCCAAGGTCGGAACCCTTTGAGGCATGATCACTTTGGAGGCGTACTCTACAGAACGAGAGAGAGGTATAATGCGTCTCTTCTCACCGCGAACCAGCATCGGCTCTAGGTAGACGGGGTCGAGTGCCGTCACCAATATGCCGTTTGAAGGCAAAGCATCGTTCATCACCTCCGTGACGACTCTTCTTCCGGGCTGTTCATCAGGACGATAGATGCCCGCCATAAAGACCGTCACAAAGCTCACTCCCACCAGAACCCACTCTACGTTTGCCCACTTCCCTTGTGAAAGCCTGCTCTGAAGCAAACTGCCTATTCCTGCCCCTCCCAAAATCGATGACCAAATTAACAGGGACAGAAAGAAGCGAAGATCAGGCACAAAATAGAGGAGATGCACGCAAGTCATTGGCACAACCGCAAACAGAAGAAAGAGCATAAGAGGTTGTGCCACCACGCATTTTGTGCGATAGAGTAGCAATAGCCCCACCCCACCGAGCAGAAGAGGTACATACCCCATCCAATTTCCGAAAAGGGAGAGATTCGCTCCTACATAGCGGAGAGAGAATACAAGAGTGGAATAATCGTATGGAACAGCACACCAGTAGTGATAGCCATTTCTGCCCCACGCTCCAAAGGTCTTGAGGTTATAGATTCCTGTTGCCACATAGACAATCAACGAGGGCAAAACAAAGAGCGAAAGTGCCGGCAGAGCCTGTTTTCTGTTTTTGAAAAGGAGGTAGAGGTAGGGAAGCAGGAGCGCAATCGAAAGGCTTCGGAAGGCGTAGGCAATGCCACAATAGAGTCCCGCAAGCACATACCCTTTCGTGCTCGGTTTTTGGCAGAGCTGAACGAATTGCCAGCCCGCCAGTAGCACAAAGAGCAGAGTGGGTATATCACTCATGATCTGGCGTGACCAAGTGACGAAGATGGGAGAGAGAACGACAGCACAGGCGGAGAAAAAGCCTCCCCAATTCCCTCCTGCACGATGCCCTATACCAAACGCAACCAGTACGCAAAAGACAGCGCAGAGCAGAATCGCAATAATGCCGTTCCCTATCTCCTTAGGGAAAAGGGTGTAGATGGGCGAAAGAAGCAATATGGGAAACCATGGAGCATAGCGGGGTGGAAAAGCCTGATCATTGATCTTGATCTCATAGCGTCCCCACAGAGCAAAGCGTTGTGCAGAGACCGCGTACTCCACAGAATCGGGTACAGTCTCAAGATCGGAGGCACTGAAGGGGGAGCGATAGCATCTCACAAGGGTAAAAAGCAAAAAGAGTAAGAGGAGGGCAAGAGATGCCCCTTTGGCATAGCGCATGACGTGAGCCTCCACCTTCTGCACCGATCAGAACAAAGCATCAGTGCTCGTTTGAAGGCATTATAAAGGTTCGAGTGGCAGAGTGTCAAGTGGATGAGAAGAATCAGAATGTTCTTCTCATGAGAGTTTAATGCTTCCTAGTTCTCACCAAGCCAGACAGAGACATCTATCTCTTCAGTTCCCAACCTTTGGGCGAGATATGCAGCCCTTTTGCCCCTCGGTGCGCGTCGTAGACATGCTCGATTTCGGCAATACTCTCAAAATAACCAATGAGGTGTACGCTGCCCATCCATTCACCTGCCTTCAACGCCTTTCCGCCGATCTCCTGAATAAAACAGACATAGTCCCTCTGATGGCACCACGCTTCATACACACTGGAAGGGTCAAGTGCCATTCCTGCCAACCACACGCCATTTTCTAACTGTATGGCACGAATAAAACGTCGAGGAACTCGATTCTTACCACGTTGATAAAGAAAATGCTCTTGGGGCGCAAAGTTCTGATGAAACTTGTGCTGTGGTATGGGCTTGCCATGATAGCTCAAATAAACCTGCTGAAACACATCACCGCCATGGTGTTTGATATGGGTCGGCATGTCCATGCGCATCATTACACACGCCTGATCTTCGACGCAGGAGAAGCGATCCCATCCCAAAAACCAACGCTTGCCATCTGGAAAAAGGAGGTGCTGTTCCCACTTCGCGCCCATATGATTGGGTGGGCACGCTACACCCCAAGTATACCATTGTCGTACTGCCACAAACCCGTCACCTTGTGTCACCTCTTGTGGGAGCCGATTGGCTTGAGTACAGATTTGTGGGAGAGAAACATAGCGTTTCGGGATATTGCCATGATAGAGGTCACCGAACGTATAACGGTTTTCTGGCAGCGTGTTTGGAGGATCACCACCCGGCTCCAACAAAAAATCGGCGATCAGTAGCCCAAAACCGGGGTCTTTAGAACCGGTCTTACGATCTACAAAACTACCTTCCGCTACACCGCTGACATAGCCCTCTGTTTGCACCGCAGCCGTGAACTCTGTTGTCTCAATGAGGAGGCGTTTCTCCTCTTGCCGTATCGTTGCCATACTCTCCTACCTCTCTTATGCACCAAAGCAAAGACGCGGAACTTCTACTAAAAATGGAATGCTTTGGTGAAGAAGCATCCCCTGAAAGACCTATTTCTCACACCTATGTGTATTCTGTTTAGGTATGGGAGTCGTCTGCCTTGGCATCTTTGACGATATTGACCCATGTATGGACATGAGGCGCACCACGGAAGTGCCACACAAGCGCGGGACCCTCTAAACGCCATATATCCCACACGCCATCTGCCCCAAGGTCCTCCTGTTTGTAGAATGAGAGGTGGATTTTGTCGAGTCCGCCATTTGCCTCAATATCGCGCATCGCCTCTTTCGCGTCCGAGGGACGATAGGGCGCAAGCAGTCCCGTCATCACCTTCTGCACAAGCTGTTTCTGGTCTTTGGAAAGCGCACCAATGGGAATGCCGGGGAACTCTCCCTTTTTGCCCTGAAGTTTGATCTTATCCTCGTTGGGGGCTTTCTCTAGGAGAGCGATTGCGCGTTGGTTGCCGTCCAGAGCATTGAAGACCGCGTTTGCCTGTTGCGCCTGTTGCCAGTAAATGTTGCCGGGGTGGGCAGGGTCTTCGGTGTCTTTGGGAGCATGACCGTAGAAGATGGGACCCCCAAAGGCAGCGTTTGCATTGGAGTGACCATCTGCCCTTAGCGTGACGTGTCGTCCTGTCAGCACCCATTCAAACTTCTCGGTCTTGGGGTCTCCAAAGAGAGCAACATGGTACTGATCGAGTCCCCCACCATCGTTCTCCATCTGTGTCAGGATTTTGGGATACCACTCTTCGGTGGTAATGCCTCGAAGAATCCCTTCAACCATTTTCTGCTGATCGGCGTTGAATACTTGGGAGATGGTTGGCTTGACAATCTCCCAGTTCGCCTGAACCATATTGCGCTTGGGATGATCCCACGCCATGCATATCGTCTCGCGTTGTTTCGGGGTCAAGCTCTCGAAAAGGGTCTTGACAAGCGTTTCGGGTTTGGCAGGTCTTGGAGCTCCGGTTTGGGCAGTAGCGGGCAGAACGCTGAAGGTTGCACCTGCCAGTGCGATACTGGTTTTCAAAAGTTCGCGACGCGTCATACCTTCTGTGTTGTCGGGTGTTGTGTTGTAAGGCATTTGGGGTACTCCTCTTGTATGGCAAAAGCGACATCTTGTAGGATGCGGTTGGAACCCTCACTTTGCCTTGTGTTGGGTTCTAGTGTCTCAAAAGTCTTTGGGAAGGAAACTCTTTCCTGCCTCAATGTACTACAACTGACGGCTCACTTCCTGCTTGATTCGCTGGAGCGTGGCTAGAAGGTTATGGGGTGGGAGTTTTCCCTTGCTTCTTGTGCTCCGTTTGAGGTGCATCTCGCTTCATTTTGCGCTTCTTCAAAATCTCGGCATGAACGCGTGCCACATCGCCCATATAGCCATTTTCCTTAGCGCGTGTGGCAGCCTTTAGAATAGACTCTTCCGCCTTTGCATTCTCTCCAATCGCCTCAAAATAGAGACCGAGATAGAGGTGAGCATAAAACAAAGGCTCCCCCGCAGGGGTGTTGGCGGGCGCGGCTTTCGCCACATTCAAGACCTCTTGGGGAGTCACTTTGCCCGCAAAGAGTTGGTGCACCTGTGCCATAGGGATACGGGCATCCTGATCAATCGGAATCAGCTTCTTTTTTGCACTCTCCAAGCCCTCTGCCCGTGCCGTACAAAGAAAATGCCAAACCGCGTTTTCTACATCTTGCAGATTAACGGTCTGATGGAGTTCAAACTGCTTTTTGCCGTCCTCAAAACGCCCCGCATAGTAGAGCGAGATACCTCTCTGCCAGTGATAAGGCTTCTGCTCTGGAACCAACTGCAAGAATTTATCGAAATCGACAAGTGACTCGGCAATTTTCCCGCCCTTGAAGTTCGCTCCTCCGCGCGCCTGCCATGCATTGGAGTTTTTGGGCTCTATCCGAAGTGCCTGAGTGTAATCGGCGACCGCTTTGGCATACTCACCTTTACTCTCATAGATTCGCGCACGCCCTAACCAAGAGGATGCCTGTTTTGGCATGATATTGATAACCTGTGTCGCCTGTTCGAGTGCCTGTTTTGCAAGTGCGGTCGAATCCTCTTGCTCCTCGGTAAAAGACGCTGTAACAGCCATTGCCGGTTTTTGGACGGGCATTATGGTAAATCCTATCAAAACGAGCAGTGCAGTTATCCCAGTATTGAAGTGATGCTTCATTTGACTTCTCTTCTCTCGATTCTTATTCGAGTCCAGTGGACTGTAGAACAAATCTTCTTCATGGCAGAAAGGTGGTTCCCGGACGGTAGATCGCGCCCTTCCGTGTGATAGGAAGATACGCCCCCACAAAACCGTTGACACGAGCGAGATCGAGTGTGTCTGCACGACAGTAGTTGTAAGCGAGGCTCCATTTCGACTCATTGCTCAAGTTTGCACCCGATTTGTGGACGACACGCACCAAAAAGATAAGCACATCCCCCGGTTGATACGAGAAAGCGACTCCTTTTGGGGCGAAAAGGTGCTTGTCCTGCACCTCTTTCGCCTTGCTAGAGAGACTCTCTTCGGGGAGAACGTGGGGCAGTGCCCCCTCCTTATGACTGCCCGGAACAACCCACGTCGCCCCGGATTCGCCGTCCATCTCGTCCAAAAACGTGATGACGGTGACGTTTCTGTCGTTGCTTTGCGGGTCTGAGTATTCCGAGTCTTGATGCCAGTCACGGTAGTTATTTGGGAAACCCGGAACCTTGTGAATGGAGGCGGTTTCGTAAAGGTTAATGTCGGGTCCAATAAGCGCCTCTACCGCGAGAGCGATTTGGGGATGGTAGGCAAAGTCCCAGAAAATATCGTCGAAGAGCTGTAGATTGAAGCCTGCCCATACGCCACGCGGGTTATCGGGAGGGTTCGTTGCGATGTCGGGCGCATCTGCAAGATTCTTCGCATACGGGTGTTCGGAAGGCGTGACAAGCATCTTCGCAACAGCCTCTTTTAGCAGGGCTATCTCGCTTGTAGAGACGGCAGCCCGAAGAACATGAAAGCCGTTCTCTTCAAAAGCCTCTTTGTCTTCGGCGGTAATCGTTGGCACAGGGAAACCCTTTCTCTTTTGCACTGACGATACAATATTTTCATAGACTGGCATGGCGTAGCGGTGTCGCTCATGAACACTGCTCCTAAGAAGGGCTACGGAGCTAATATCAATCTCTAATTGCCCTTCACTTTGACTGTATAGGCTTGTCGAAACTGCTCCACAAGAGTCACCATTTTGGGATCAGGGCTATGCTCTAATTTATGAATAGCACTCCAAACCTTCCCCAATTCACCATCCTGGGTATTAGTCGCCCCGCTTTCTAGCCCTCCACTGTAAACGCAAGAGGCGAGATGCTTTATGTCCTTTGGGTTGGATACTGCTTGTAGTACATCCGCAGGGTATGCGAGAAACAGAGAGCAGATTACCTCTGCTTTTTCCTCAGCAGAATGACCATCTACAGGAGCGTGTAACTCTCGGTTCGCTCATTTTTCGGGGGAAATCCCGAATTGGGTGGTTAGCCTCACATAGAGACCAGCAGAACATCCCGACAACTCCAGAATCTTCTGCTGTAGCCCAGTTAAGGCGTTCAAATAGCGAATGTAGTGTCCGTTTTGC
>CAMCUQ010000046.1 GCA_945878775.1 Chthonomonas calidirosea | reverse complement strand
TGGGATGCGCCAAAAGAAGAAAGGCATGAGTTGGTCGCGGAAAGGCAGTCAAACGCTCGCTTCACTCAAAGTCGCAGAACTCAACGGGCAATGGAGACAACTTTTTGCCGCATAAAACCATCCCGACTTTTTGGAGAGGAACAAAATTTCAGGAATTTCCAAATAGTATCTCAGTTATTAAAGGATATGTAGCGGCTCTCTTTGGTTATGGACCTCGGTACAAAACGCTCTGCGAGAAGGGACAAACCTTAGAGCCAAAGGAGGGACTCTGGTCTTCTCGCCTTGCGCTGTACTATGAGGATTTAGCGAACAAGCAACCGAAAAGAGAGCACCAGAAGACACTGAAATTGGCACTGAATGCCACCAACGCCGCGCTTTTATTGGAGAACACCCCTCATGAGGTCATCCGCCTCAAGGAAAAGCAGGCAGACCTTTTTCTGCTCGTAGGAGACTATGAGAAGGCACGAATACTCACGGAGCAGATACTCGCTGATAGCAACACCTCTGCCGCTGAAAAGTCGAAGGGGACTAGAGTGATGGAGGCTATGCGGGAGGACATTCTAAACCACTCTCATGTTCGCTTGGGGCGCGTTGCTCTACGCAAAAACGATGTGATTACTGCCAGGCAGGAGTTGTTGGCGGCAAGACCCTTCGAAAGCTCAGATACCCTCTTGTTTTTTGGTTGCCATATGGCACTTGCAAAGGAGCTACTAGAAAAAGGTGAGAGTGGGACTGTGCTACAGTATTTTGAGCAGTGCCGAAAGCTCTCTGGTTTGAGTTTTGGTCATCAAGACTTTGAAAAATGGGCTTCCGAAATAAAGAGGGGCAAAATGCCCGATTTCGGTACCGATATGGTCTACTGATTCTTGAGAGCAGAGGCGACCTCGTGAAAAAGCTCTATGACGCCCTCGATGCAGGCAATAGAGAGAGGCTAGAGGTACTTCTTGATCAGAAGCCTCAGCAATCTTCCCAAGCGTTGGGGCAACTTTTGATATCTGTTGCCCACTTTGTAGAGCCTCCTGCCTGTGATACAATGGCAGAACTGCTTTTGCACTACAAGGCAGATTGCAATGCCCGTGATGCAGAGGGTAGAACCCCTTTGATGTTCGCCTCTGCCAAAAATCGACTGGGACTAGTACAACTTCTTCTGGAAGCAGGCGCAGATTGCAATGCCCGTGATGCAGACACGGAGACCGTACTCATGTGGGCAGCAGGTGCTGGAAATGCAGAGATCGTCCAACGTCTTTTGGAGGCAGGTGCCGATGTTCATGCTCAAAGTGATCTGGAAGGTACAGCTTTGCGATGGGCGGTAAAAAGTGGCTCCCTAGAGACGGCTCGCGTTTTGCTAGAGTATGGCGCGGATATGTATGCGCCAATGGTGCTAGGATACACCCTAAGCCAACGCCAAAATGCCCCACTCTTGGAACTGTTTCTGCAACAGGGGCTTGATATAGAGCAGAAGATAGTGGAAAATGATAGCGTCTTGGAATGGGCACGAAGGTGTGGTCATGGCAATTTGGTGCGACTGCTGAAAGAGTATCCGCAAGCGTCGCGTACCGTTATCTGAACATCAAACAAGGAGTTACCCTTTTATTATGAAAGCATTAGTTCTTACCGAGTACAAGCATTTCGAGATGCAAGAGGTTCCCAAACCGGAGATCGCTGAGGACGAAGTTCTCATTAAAGTCGAAGCCTGCGGTATCTGTGGAAGCGATATTCATGGCATGGATGGAAGCAGTGGGCGCCGCATTCCTCCCATTATTATGGGGCATGAAGCGACGGGGAAAATCGTTGAGCGAGGCAGTAAAGTACAGGGATGGAATGAGGGCGACGCCGTCACCTTCGATTCGATGATCTTCTGCGGTCAATGCGCCTATTGCCGTTCGGGAGAGACAAACCTCTGCGATAACCGCCGTGTGCTTGGCGTCTCTTGTGGAGACTATCGCCGCAATGGAGCGATGGCGGACTATGTGGTTGTCCCGGAAAAACTCCTTGTGCGCCTTCCCAAAGACATGCCTTTTGAACACGCCGCAATGGGGGAGCCTGTAGCAATCGCCGTTCACGCTGTCAATATCACTCCCATTCCCCTCAACGCGACTGCGGTTGTCATTGGGGTAGGAATGATTGGGCTACTGGTCGTTCAGGTCTTGCGTTTGCGTGGCTGTAAAGAGATTATCGCCGTCGACTTGGATAAGAACAAGCTCGAAATGGCGAAAAGCATGGGAGCCACCATCACGATTCAAGCGAGTCGGGAGGTCGATGCAGCTGCCGAAATTATGGCACTGACGGAAGGTCGAGGAGCCGATATTGCCATTGAAGCCGTTGGGAATACTCCGGCGGTACAGACTGCCGTGCGTTGCCTTCGCAAAGGCGGAGATGCCACTATCGTGGGAAACCTCTCTCCCATGATCGATCTCCCTCTCCAACTCCTTGTTACCCGTGAAATCACCCTGCGCGGTTCATGCGCCAGTTGTAACGAGTTTAATGATGCCCTCGAACTCATTGCTTCTGGTAGGGTGGATGTGCGACCGCTGATCTCTCAAGTTGCGCCTCTCGAAGAGGGGAACGAGTGGTTCCATCGGCTCTATCAGGCAGAGCCAGGACTCATGAAGGTAATACTGAAGCCCTAACCACTCCGGCATGAGGAGAAAGCCCCATGAGCCATAGTTCCTTTCAAGCGCGGCACATGACTCCCGAAGAGTATCTTGCGTGGGAAGAGACCCAGCAAGAACGGCATGAATACCTGAATGGAACCATTCGTGCTATGTCGGGAGGCAGTTGGAGCCATAACTTGATAGTTGCGAACGTGACCCAAGCCGTTGGTGTACATCTCTCAGGAAAACCCTGCCTACGCTTCACCAGTAGCCAACGTGTCCAAGCCAAGAGCGAGAGATACTACTTCTACCCAGATGTAGGCATTGTTTGTGGTACTCCTCAGTTCGGGTTTCAAGAGGCTCTTCTCAACCCTACAGCACTCTTTGAAATCCTCTCTCCCTCCACAGAGAGATACGACAAAGGCGAGAAGTTTGCTTTGTATCGTGAGATTGAGAGCCTTACAGAGTACTTCCTTGTCTACCAAGAGACTCCTAAAGTGGAGGTCTACCGTCGGGGAGTGGGAGGAGAGTGGGATACCACCACTTACACGGTCTATGTGGGATTAGGGGCGACTCTGCTTGTGGAGAGCATCGGCATTCAGATTCCTCTGAGTGAAGTATACGACGGGCTCGATTTCCCAGAACCCGAAGAGGTTGCGGAACTTCCAGAGGAGAAAGCTCTATGAGCCATAGCTCTTTATGTACTTGTAGAACCCTTGCGCACCCATCTCTGTAATGTCGCACACCCAATCGGGAATTGTTCTTTTACAGACCCTCAACGGAGAATGGTTACACTAAAGATGAAACACCCCTATCTGCTTGGTTTGATGGGAATCGTTTTGCTGTGGGAAGCGCGTGGCGTAGCACAGGAGCCGAAGCCTCAAAAAGCCGCTCCTGTTGTTGTGCCCTCCACATCCACACTTCCTGTAACACTGCCCTGCTCCTTTTGGAGAGGGATTCCTGCCATTGAGGCGCATATTCAAGGTGAACAAGGAGAGGAGTTCTTCGTTCTAGCAACGGGGTTTAATGGCTTTGCCATTCACCCTGACGCCGTTGTGAAGCATCATCTCATCACCAAACCGGAAAAGACTCGCGTTGCTCTGCTAGACAGAAGCATTGAAGCCGAAACCACCACCCTCAAGAGCCTCCATTTTGGGGCGACACACCTCGATAATGTGACTGCCAATATCACAGATGTGAACCGCCTGATCTCTCATAACATCACGCCAAACCAACAGGCACCTACGGGTTGGATAGGAACGCCCATCCTCTCCAAATATCAGGTCACTGTTGACTCTGCAAACCGAACGGTCACGCTTGAAGACCCCAAATCCCCTCTACCAAAGTCCTCCGAGACCTATATTCTCCCCTTCACGCTTAAAGAGGGACGCATTCTCCTCAAGGTGGAGGTGGAGGGAGCAAAGCCCTTTACCGCAGTGCTGGATACCGGAACCGTTGGTATTTTAATCCCTACCTCCGTTGGCGCGACCCTCCGCACGACAGATCAGAAACTTATCTCCATTCGCGCCGCCTCCGGCAAACGAGGGCAGGTGATTCAGAATCGGGTTCCAAAGCTCCAAGTGGGGGAGGTGGAGCTACGAAGTGTGGGGGTGATCTATATCTCCCCCGATGCCCCACCTGAATTTGATCGGAATATGGCGGTGTTGGGCATGAACTTCCTGCGTTATTTCAAAGTGACAATCAACTATGCCAAAATGCGCCTTGCCCTCACCCCCATCACGGCAGCAGAACAGCCCAAAGAGCCATAACTTTCAAGAAAATGCCATAATAGTGTTGTGGGTAGGAGGGAACCTATTGCCCCTCCCAAGACATATAAAAGGTAGAACTTCGGTTCGGTACTGTAAAAAGGGGAAATACGCATGAAAGCATTGGCGAAAATGATGCTGGTAGCACTCCTAATCTGGGGAGCATCGCCGGCGAACGCTTTACCCAAATACATAAAATGGGCAGCGAAACTTGTGCCAGGCGATGCCCGCGCAGGAGAAGGGGCGCAAATTGTTCTCACCGCCACTATCCAAAAGCCTTGGCACCTCTACTCTCTGACTCAACCTGAAGGAGGACCCGTCCGCACAACGATAAAGCTCCTTTCAGGCTCCGTCACTCTGGTCGGTAGCCCCGTTCAGCCCGCGCCCCATAAGGAAAACGACACCGCCCTTAAGATCACCACAGAAACCTTTGAGGGAACCGTCTCCTTCGGCGTCCCTGTCACCCTCGCAAAGACCGCGAAGGGAAAGCAGACGGTCAAGCTACAAGTGCGCTCACAGATATGCAACGCCTCCACCTGTATGCCGCCGGAGAAGGAAGAGGTTGTTGTCACCTTCACCGTTAGCGCAGGAGCCACGCGTTCCAATCGTACCAAGCCCGTCACCACCGTGCCGGGAAAACAAAAAGCCGAGAGGCTTCCTTCTCTCTTTGAAGGAAATCTCATTCTCGCTGGGGGACCGCAGGATAAACCTGCTCCCCCTCCTCCTTCTTCAAATAATAATAACACTACCCAAAATGAGATCGAACAATCACTTTCGCGCGGAATATTTTCTTTTCTTTTCCTCTCCTTAGGCGCAGGACTGCTGGCACTGCTCACCCCTTGCGTCTTTCCTATGATTCCTATCACCGTCAGCTACTTTACAAAGCGCAAAGCGGGGCAACGCGGAGGGGGAGTCCTCGGCGCTGTTGCCTACTGTTTTGGCATTATAAGCACTTTTACCATTTTGGGCATCGCCGTCACAGCTATCTTTGGAGCGCAAAAACTCTCCGCACTCGGAACAAATCCTTACGTCAACATGGGCTTCGCTGTGCTTTTCATTGTTTTGGCACTCAACCTTCTAGGAGCCTATGAGATCATGGTTCCCTCAGGGCTCGCCAATAAAGTGCACTCCTCTTCCACACAAAAGGGGGGCTATCTACAGCCTTACCTCATGGGCTTGGCGTTTACTATGACCTCCTTCACCTGCACTGCGCCCTATGTGGGAACTCTACTTGCCTCCGCTACAAAACTGGGATACTTCTATCCGACGCTGGGAATGTTGACCTTCAGCACTGCCTTCGCCGCACCCTTCTTCGTTTTGGCGATCTTTCCCCAACGCCTTGCAGCCATGCCCAAGTCCGGTTCATGGCTCGTCACTGTTAAAGCCTACATGGGCTTTATCGAGCTAGCAGCAGCCCTGAAATTTCTCTCCAATGCCGATATGGTTTGGAGCGCAGGTTTTATCAATCGCTCTGCCTTTCTGGCGGTATGGGCAGTCATTTTCGTTATCGCGGGGTTCTACTTGTTGGGGGCGTTGCGCCTCCCCCATGATAACCCTAAGGACAAAATAGGGCTTGGGCGTCGTGGGTTAGGTCTTGCCACTGTCGGCGTCTCTATCTATCTTTTTGCCGCCATGCTCGGCGCAGGTCTCAAGTGGTTTGAGGCGTTTCCCCCTCCTCCCGAATACAAGGGACGCTGGGAAGCGAATAGCACTGTCGCCTCCGCAAACCCCGCATCTGGCGAGGTGGTATGGCTTCAAAGCTATGATGAGGCGGTCAAACTGGCAAAAGCACAAAACAAGCCTCTCTTTGTGGACTTCACAGGGGTTACCTGCGTAAACTGCCGTCTCATGGAGCGCGATGTTTTTCCGAAAGCGGAGGTGCAGAGGGAATTGAGCCAGTATATCACTGTGCGCCTCTATACAGATAGGGATAATGAGCAAGACGAAAAAAACAAAGCTCTTCAAGAGAAGTTGACCGAATCTGTCGCCTTGCCAACCTACGTTATCCTCTCTGCCGAAGGCAATAAGCATGGAGTACGGCAGGGGCTACAGCCCACAGAGAGTTTCACCTCCTTCCTAAAAGAGGGACGTGGGCAAGCGGTCACCAGCACACAATGAACATGACACAGCGTCACGACGCACCTCTCTATACGCGCTAATCAAAGTCGAGAGACGTTTTCAGGAGAGTACAGGACTTTATGAAAGACTATGTGGTTTTTGCGGGAACAGCGGGACAGAGCGTCTGGTGTAGCACCGATAGGGGAGAAAGCTTCGGGCGCAAAAGCGCAGGGCTTTTTATGGAAGCGGAGGTTCGTGCTCTGGCACACGATCCGAGTAGTATGACCGCCCTCTATGCAGGAACAGACTGTGGATTCTATCGGTTAGAGTGGGGGCAAGGAACATGGGAGAGGATTATCACTCCTTTTGCCTCTCCAGACGGCTTTCGGAATGGAACACTGATCTGGTCTATGCTCGTGCACCCCAAAGACCCTAATACGATCTTTTTAGGGGTCTGTCCGGCAGGAATCTACCGCTCTCAAGACGGGGGCGCAACATGGAAAAAACTTTCAACGCCTTTTACGGAGACCTGCCCTCCTATCGTTTACACCCGTGTGACGACGCTTCGCCTCGATCCCGATGATCCCAACACACTGTGGGCAGGGGTAGAGATAGATGGACTTTGGCGCAGTCCCGATTTGGGCGAGAGTTGGACACGTGTGAGTGAGGGGATGAGTTCTCCCGACATTCACGATTTTGCTATCGTGCCGGGAGAGCCGCGCACCCTGCTTGCGACAACGAATAACGACTTGAACCTGAGCCATGATGACGGGCAGACTTGGCAACCTCAAAACGTGAAGACCCTCTTTCCTCATGCCTACTGTCGCGGCTTGAAACAGCAAGAGGGCGATCCGAGCGTCCTTTTTCTGGGCAATGGTAATGGACCTCCCGGAAGCGTCGGTAGCCTCCAAATCTCGAAAGATGGGGGTAGCACATGGCAACAGGCAACTCTGCCTCAAGTTCCCAATAGCACGATATGGACTTTTGCCACGCATCCTGCTCTGCCTGAACTCCTTTTTGCCACAAGCATCAACGGTTACCTCTATCGTAGCGAAGATGGAGGCGTGACTTGGTCAAAATCTCCCCATGAGTTTGGAGAGGTACGCTCCCTAGCAATACTGATTCCCTAGCTCCACCCCAAAAACTTTACCCCCTGAGTAGAACATGAAAACGATTATACTTGAGACTCCCGGTCAGTTCACTTTCACCCATACCTTTGCTCCTGAGACATTCGGAGAGGGAGAGGCACTGGTGCGCGTCTGGCGCATTGGTATCTGCGGAACCGATCTCCACGCCTACCGTGGACGACAGCCCTTTTTCACCTATCCCCGTATATTGGGACATGAGTTGGGCGTTGAGGTTCTGGCTATAGGAGACAACCCGCAAGGTTTAAAAGTGGGTGACAAGTGCGCAGTGGAACCCTATCTCAACTGTGGAACCTGCATCGCCTGCCGCAGAGGAAGAACGAACTGCTGTGCCTCCCTCAAAGTTCTGGGCGTGCATACCGACGGAGGCATGAGAGAGATCATCTGTGTTCCTGTAAACAAGCTCCATCGCTCGGAAAAACTCTCGCTAGAGCAGTTGGCACTGGTTGAGACGCTCGGAATAGGGGCGCACGCCGTCCAACGCGCCCAGATAGAAGCAGGAGAGTATGCGCTTGTCATTGGGGCTGGTCCCATAGGTTTGGGGGTCATGCAATTTGCTCAGGCGGCGGGGGCAAATGTGATCGCGCTAGATGTCAATGCCCAACGCCTCGCCTTCTGTCAGCAACAACTCAAGGTTCCTCATGCGGTTCTTGCGGGAGAGTCGGCACTCAACACCATACGCGATTTGACAGAGGGAGACTTGCCCACTATCGTCTTTGATGCCACGGGAAACGCGGAATCGATGCACCGCGCTTTCCAGTTTCTTGCACCAACGGGTAAACTGATCTTTGTGGGGCTTTTCTTGGGCGATGTCACTTTCGCAGACCCCGACTTTCACCGTCGAGAATTGACCCTGCTTGCGACCCGAAACGCGACCTCTGCCGATTTCAGGCATATCCTGCACCTTATCGAAACAGGGGTTATCGATACGAACCCGTGGATAACGCATCAAGCAACGGCGGAGACGATGATTGAGCAGTTTCCGTCTTGGCTTCAAGCAGAAACGGGCGTTATCAAGGCAGTGGTTTCGTTTTAAGTGCCTTTTCCGTAATGGCGTCATTGCATATTTCTACCATAGAATAGATACCACCATGCGCAATAATTCTCTCCAGAAATTGCTCTTCTCTCTTGTCACTCTCCTTGCGTGTGGCACCCACTCGACAATGGCACAAACCAAGCCAGCACCGAAAGTCGATTTTGCCCTGCAAGTGCTTCCGCTATTGAAAGCAAACTGCTTTAGTTGTCATGCGGGGCAGAACGTGCAGGGAGGTTTGAAGCTAGACAGCCGAGAAGCGATGCTGAAGGGCGGCGTGAGCGGAAAGACACTACTCATTGGTAAGGGAAGCCAGAGCCTGCTCCTCACGCGCCTTATGGGGCAGGGTGGCAAGCCTCAAATGCCCATTGGGTTCAAACCTTTCTCCACAGAACAGGTTGCCCTCGTGCGCCAATGGGTAGACGAAGGCGCGATTTGGAAGAGTGGAAATACACGTCACTGGTCCTATGCGCGCCCGGTGCGCCCTGCGCTTCCACGCCTCAAGGATGTGACTTGGGCACGAAATCCCATAGATGCTTTTGTTTTGGAACGGCTCGAAAAAGAGGGTCTAACACCCTCCTCCGAAGCCTCACGCGAGGCTCTCCTGCGCCGTGCTTCATTAGACCTCATAGGACTCCCTCCCACGCTGGAAGAGATCGATGCCTTTGTAAAAGACAAACGCCCGAACGCCTATGAAAAGGCAGTGGATCACCTACTCGCTTCGCCCCACTATGGAGAGCGATGGGCAAGAGCATGGCTCGATCTCGCCCGTTATGCCGACACAGACGGCTACGAGAAAGACCTCCGCCGTTCCATCTGGGCGTACAGAGACTGGGTCATCAACGCTTTCAACAAAGATATGCCCTTTGATCAGTTCACCCTCGAACAGATCGCGGGAGACCTCCTTCCCAACGCAACCCTCGAACAGAGAATTGCGACAGGCTTCCACCGTAACACTATGACAAACACCGAAGGGGGAGTTGATCAGCAGGAGGCGCGTTGGCTGACCAATGTGGACAGAGTGGGAACCACTGCTGGCGTCTTTCTTGGAACAACCTTGGCTTGCTCTCAGTGCCATAACCACAAGTACGACCCCTTCACCATGAAGGATTATTACCGGGTGCTTGCCTTCTGGGAACCATCCGCAGAGCCTTCTCTCGCCGTGCTAACCCCCGAACTTGAAGGTAAGCGCAAGCCTCTTCAAGACCAGATCGATGCCTTGAACGCACAGATAAAGCAGAACCCAACCGACAAAAAGCAGACGGAGCAGATTCAAAAACAGATCGCCGAAAAACAGAAGCAACTGGATGCGATACCTGTACCTACGACTCTTGTCTTTGCAGAGCCTGCCAACTCCGTTCCGAAAACCTTCGCACGAGTCAAAGGCAACTACCTCAGCAAAGCGGAAGAGGTGACGGCAGGCACTCCCGAACACCTAAACCCTTTCCCAAAAAACGCACCGCTCAACCGTTTGGGCTTGGCGCAATGGCTCACCGCGCCAGAAAACCCGCTGATGGCGCGTGTCGCGGTCAATCGACTTTGGGAGCACCTCTTTGGCGTGGGCATTGTGGAGACGAGTGAAGACTTTGGCACGCAAGGGCAACGCCCCACACACCCCAAACTTCTGGACTGGTTAGCCACCGAGATGGTGCGCCAGAAGTGGAGCCTCAAGACCTTGTGTCGGCTCATTGTCACCTCTGCCACCTATCGGCAGTCCTCTCGTGTCTCTCCCCGCATAAGAGAAAAAGACCCTTTCAATCGCCTGCTTGCACGTGGTCCTCGTTTCCGCCTTGAAGCGGAGATGGTGCGGGATGTAGCACTCGCCTCCTCGGGGCTTCTCAGCCATAAGATAGGGGGTCCCAGCGTCTATCCCGTTCAGCCGGACGGAATTTGGGATATTCCCTATAACGGGGAGCAGTGGGCAAACAGTACGGGTGAAGATCGCTATCGACGCGGAATATACACCTTCTGGCGACGTACCTCCCCCTATCCTGCCTTCATGAACTTTGATGCAACGAGCCGTGAGTCTTGTACGATTCGTCGGATTCGCACGAATACCCCTCTTCAAGCCCTGAATACCCTCAACGATCTTGCACTGATTGAGGCGGCGCGTGCACTGGGAGAGCGGATGAGAAATGAGGGCGGAAAAACCCTAGAGGCACAACTCACCTATGGCTTCCGTAGAGTATTAACCCGCTACCCCTCTGCTCAGGAGACAAACCGGTTGATACGCCTCTATCAACTTCAGAAGGATCGCTACCAGAAAGAGCCAGAGCGTGCCGTGAAATTGACTCTTGCCAGTCTTAATGACCCTGCCCTCGCCGACAAAGCGGCATGGACGCTCGTTGCGAATGTGCTTCTCAATCTCGATGAAGCCCTGACAAACGAGTAACATAAAGACAAGAGAGGGGGGGAGATGAAATCTGTATCGTCTCGCGATCTCGGACAGGCAATCAAGCCCCAACTACATCTGAATAACCCCAATATAAGAGCCTTGATCAAATACACCCTCTTGGGGATTCTCGCGGCACTACTCTCTCAGGAAGAAGCAGAACGGTGGATGGTTACAACCTATTTTGGCTCTGCTGCGTGGCTGTTATTCTTTTCTGCAAAGATGGACATGCTCTTGGTTGCTATACCAGCCCTCGCCATAATAGCGAAATACCGAGGCGATAGGGAGGCAATACGTGTCACTATGTGCGATTGGACGCCTAAGAGCCCCCATCGTTACTTAAAGCGTTGCCTTCCTTTCATGGTTTTGCTGGTTCTCTATAATCTTCAGGTTTTGCTACTGCTCCGGCTCAATCTGAGAGAGCTCATTAATTACAGTGTTCCCCTTTTCTTTGTGATGACTCTGGAGGGTAGTGCTTGGCTTGCCTCCATCAACGCATGGAAGCGACATTGGACGCTGTTCTTTGGCTTTTGGGGTATGATGCTCACCATTGCACCGTGGTGGGGCGTCAGTGAAAACACCGTCTGGAACCCTTGGATGCGCCTCAGTTATGCGATCTATCAGGAGGACTTAGCACGTGTGCTAAAGCAGGTGCAAGAAGGCAAGCCTCCTCCACTTCCGACACATATTGCGTTCCATAGAATCGCTAAAATTACCGCAGACCCAGATGGAACCGTGCGTCTTATCGAACAAAAACCCTATGCCGCATTCATCTATATGCCAGACACCAAAAAACCTCTCGCCTATTGGATGCGGTGGTCTTTGGGAGGGCATTGGTTTATCGGGGGAGTTCCCAAAAAACAGTCCCCTCCAAAGGGAGTCCCTACCCATGGTTGAACCCATTAAAAGAGTCGGAATTATTGTGCACCCCTCCCGCCTTGAGGCAATGGTATTGGCGCAGGAGGTACAGGAATGGCTACTAGAGCGGGGCATTGAGGTCTCTTTTGATGAGGCTACGGCACAGAAGCAGAATCTCGTGGCGTTTGATACCGATGCGGCTTCCCTCTCAAGTCTCGACTTTATGATCACTTTGGGAGGTGATGGAACCATCCTTACTGCCGCGAGGCGCGTTGCTCCCTACAACATTCCCATTCTTGGCGTCCATCTGGGCAAGTTCGGCTTCATCGCGGAGGCGCACCCCGACGAGATATACTCTTCCCTAGAGCGAGTCCTTCGACATGAGATAGCGATAGAGGAAAGGTTGATGATTCAGGCGGAGATTTGGCGCAACGGAGAGCAGATAGCCTGTCGCTATGGACTCAATGAGGTCATGGTTAAGAGCGGAATGTCACACCTTGTCAACCTCAAAACCCGCCTTGGAGGCACACCCTTCGCCACCTATCCTGCCGATGGAGTGGTAGTCGCCACTCCCACAGGCTCCACAGCCTATGCTCTCTCTGCGGGGGGACCCATTGTCATGCCCACTGTGCAGGCACTCCTCATGGTTCCCATTTGTCCACATACCCTCAATGCACGCCCCTTATTGCTCCCCAGTACCGAGGAGATAGAGATAGAGATAGAGTCGGATGGAAGCGATCTGCTCTTCGCGATTGACGGAATCGATCCTCTCATGCTCCAAAGCCACGACCAGATTCGGATTCATCGCTCCGAGTACATCACGCGCCTCTTCGTATTTGCCCCCGGAACCTTCTACAGAAAAGTTCACTCCCGTTACCTCTATGGCGAACGCCTAAATGAATGGGGGCGGTAGCCTAAGCCACCGCCCCCACCGCAAGAGCGCACTCCTATTTGAAAAGGCTACGACTTCCCAAACCGAGGAACAAGCTTGCCGATCTTATCCTTCAACTGTGCCCAGAGGGGGCTGGTGATAATATCGTCGAAGAGAGAATAGAATACGGGCGTTGCAAGCAGGGTGAGAAGAAGAGAGAAGGTCTGTCCTCCAATAACCGTGTAGCCGATATTACGGTTCGTAGCCGCTCCCGTTCCATTGGAGAAGACCAAAGGAATCATGCCAACGACAAAGGCGAAAGTCGTCATGAGGATGGGTCTCAGCCGATCTCGGTTTGCGGCGATGATCGCATCATACCGATTCATACCCCTAGCGCGTAACTGGTTCGTGTGATCCACCTGCAAGATTCCGTTCTTCTTCACAACCCCAAACAGCACCAAAATCCCAAGCATGGAGAAGATATTCAGCGAAATCTTGAAGACGAGTATCGCCAGCAGTGCAAACGGAACCGTGAGCGGAAGCGCTATCAGGATGGTGATGGGGTGTACCCACGACTCAAACTGTGCCGCCAAGATCAGGTACATGAAGACCAGAGAGAGCATGAACGCGCTCATGAATGCGCGGAAAGCCTTCACCTGCTCCCGTGAGTTTCCAGAAACACCATGCGTATAGTCGGGCGGGAGGTTGAGCCGTTTCACGATTTCGGTCATCTTCTCTTGCACCGTTTCCTGCGACGCGCCGGAAAGCACATTCGACATGAGCGTCACTTGGCGTTGTCGATTAAGGCGGTATATCTGTGAGGGACCTGTACCCGGCACAAAGCGCACCACCTGATCCAGTGGCACACTTCCACCCATCTGGTTTGAAGAGGGGACCGTGATGTCTTTGATTACATCGGCATTGGTACGGAATGACTTGTCTGCCCGAATGTGAACCTCATACTGCTCTCCATTCTCGTTATAGTTTGTCACCTTTGCACCACCCACCATCAGGCGCAACACATTGGCAATATCGGAGACGGAGACGCCTAGCTCTGTGGCACGGGGGCGATCTATCTCAACACCTAGCTCCGGTTGCCCGATAACGAGTGAGGAGTCAGTGTCCACCATTTCGGGGACTTTTCGCATCTCCACTAAGGCTCGTTCTGAGATTTCTGTCAGCTTTTTCAGGCTTCCACCAGCGATGAAGTAGCTGAAGCCCGTTGGCGCACCTCCCCCTCCCGAAATTGCCGCAACGGGTCCCACACTAGAGCGCAAGCTCCCAAAGCGTGGCAAAATCGTTTTTCTTACCTCTTGCATCACATCCTGCTGTGAGAGCGGATACCGCTTTTCGACATCCACCAACTTCACAAAGATGTTTGCCATGTTCTTTGAACCCTGTTCGTTATTGCCAATGGTGAGCAGGGTATAGTCCACGCTTTTGAGCTTTTTGATCTCCTGAACGATCCTGTCTCCAATGTCTTGGGTTACGGCAAGACTGGTTCCCTCTGGGGCGCGTGCGGTGACTTGGAACTGCGACTCGTCATCATCCGGCAAGAAGTTTTTGGGAACCGCCATACCGATGGGGACAGTGCTAGCCAATGTCAGTATGCTGAGCAACACAATAAGCCAGCGGTGACGCATAGAGAAAGTGAGCAAGACCGTATAGAATCGGTCAATGATCCGGAAGAATCCTCTCTCCTTGGAACTCGCTGTTGAATGTACTTCCCCCTCTTTGAGTGGCTTGGGAGGTTTTATCCAGCGTGAGGAGAGCATGGGGGTTAGGGTGAAGGAGACTATCAGCGAGACCCCAATGGCGAACGCCATCGTCAAGCCGAAAGAGTTCATAAAACGTCCAACGATCCCGGTCATAAAGGCGACGGGTAAGAAGACGGCAATGAGGGAGAGGGTTGTTGCTAAAACCGCCAGCCCAATCTCTCGCGTCGCCTCAATGGCAGCCTCAAAGGGGTTCATACGCTTCTCTTCAACGAAGCGATAGATATTCTCCAAGACGACAATCGCGTCGTCGATAACGATTCCTACTGAGAGGGTCAATGCCAGCAGGGTGAGCGCGTTGATCGTAAAGTTCATGTACGCCATCAAGCCGTAGGTGCTGACAATGGAGGTGGGAATGGCGATTGCCGCGATAATGGTTGTGCGGAAGTTCCACAGGAAGATCAAGACAACGAGTGCCGCCAAGATACTTCCTAAAGTGAGGTGCTCTTGCACCGCATGGTTCGCCGCATTGATATAGGTAGACTGGTCGCGGGCAATGATGATTTTGTAGCCAGAGGGCAGATTCTTCTCAATGTCTTTGAGGCGTGCTTTCACAGAATCGACTGTCGCCACGGTATTCAAACCCGACTGCTTGCGGACGGAGAGAAGAATTGTCGGCTTGCCATCTATGGTAGCAACACTCTGTTGCTGCTCCATTCCATCCTCTACGCGTCCCAAATCTGAGAGCAGAACCGAGGTGTTTCCTTGTTTTGCAATCTGTATGTCGCCAAAGGCTTTGGGGCTTAGCACACGCCCATAGGTACGCAGAGTTAGCTCACGCGTGGTCTGATCCACACGCCCGCCGGGAACCTGTATATTTTGTGTTTGCAATGCGCGTTGAACATCCAATGCCGTCAGGCTACGCGCTTTCAGTTGCCTCGGATCAAGAATAATATTGAGCTGCCGTTTGCGTCCTCCCAATAGTCGCACCTGTCCGACACCGTTGATACTCTCGATCTGGCGACGCAAAGTCTTGTCGGCGTATTCGGTGGTGGTACGAATGTCTCTGGTGGAGGAGAGGGCAATTTCGAGGATGGCAGTGGCATCGGTATCGATCTTATCGACAACCGGTTGCAATACATCTTTGGGCAAGAGGGGAACCACCCCATTGACCTTATCGCGTACCTCTTGCGCCGCGATATTGATGTCCTTCTCCAGTTGGAAGGCGATAGTAATGACGCCCACACCTTCAAAGGAGGTAGAGTAGAGTTGGTCTATACCACTAACGGTATTCACCGCCTCCTCGATTTTGTCCACGACTTCCGATTCGATCTCTTCAGGAGAGGCTCCAAGTTGACTCACGGTGACGGTGACAATGGGGAACTCGACGCGGGGAAAGCGATCCACACCCAAGCGGTAGTAACTGAAGAGTCCAACAACGGAGAGAAAGAGAATGATGACCGTCGCAAAGACGGGACGACGCACACAGGTTTCTGCTAACCACTGCATAGTTTGTTACCCTCTATTTGTGCCGCCCGATTTCGGAGGGCAAAACATCTATGGCTATGGGGAGGGTACGAAATAGAGTGCGTAGCCTCCCTCTTAGGAGTTTACGAAGTCTATTATACCTGCGTTTCGCAAAAAGATGACCGTCGGTCAGAAATTTTTAATGGAAAACCTGTGGGAGCTTCTTGAGAGGAGAGGGGATTCTATTTGCCGTAGCGGTAGTTCTTGTTTTCAATGACGACTTCGGCGCGGGAGATGCGTGAAAGGTTGAGGGGGTGGCTCCTCAGCCATTCGCTACGATCCGCTCCCACGCGACGCTCAACCTGCTCGAATTTCTCAAAGACTCGCAGCATCCCGGACGGGTCATAGCCCGCATAGTGGGCATAGCTCAAACCGCGTCGGTCTGCATCTAGCTCATCATCACGGCTATAGTGCAAGCCCAGCAAGCCCGACGCAATGCGTGCGAGGTCTTGATTGGCTCCCGCAGGAACCCCAAAGCCAATGACCAGCGAAGTGAGAAACTGAGAGGAGATTTGGCGGGCGGCATGGCGTCCATTGACATGACCGATCTCATGGGCAATAACACACGCGAGGGCGTCATCGTCCTCATCCCCCAGAAGATCAATGAGCCCTCGAAAGACATAGACGGGTCCTCCGGGGAGGGAGAGGGCATTGATCTCAGGGCTTTCCAAAACCTTGAAGCTATAGGGCATATCACGCTGATCGACATGAGGGAGGAGGCGCGCCCCAATCCGCCGAACCCGCTCAGCATCGTTCGAGCTTATATCTATACGATACTCTTGCTCTATCTGCCGTGCGCCCTCTCTCCCCAGAGCGATCTCCTGCTTGGTGGAGAGGAAGCTACGTGTCCGACACCCCATTAGCGTAGAGGCGTAGAGGGTCAGTAGGAAGAGGAGGCAGAGGCGCACAAGGCGATAATGAAGGGCGTTGCTCATAAACACTCTATTCCTTGGAATAACGAGGTGCTTTTCAGCTCCTCCGACATCTCTCCATCACGCAAAAGGGTTAGTCTTTCTCGTCTTTCGCAGGTGCGGTCTTTTTGCGTCCCATACGCTCCGCAAGCTCTTTGGCATGATGTTCTATAGAACGTTCCACAGAGTTCATCTGCTTTCCTGCATGACCAGTGATGCTACGCAAGCCCGATTTGGGAACAACGATTATCTGCTGATTGGTATGAACCTCTGGTTGCCAACGATATTTATAGCTTTCATTGCCACGAAGGAAGTCAAACTCGGCGTTGCCTTCCTCCATTGCCATGCGAATTGCTCGCCCATTCAGAAGGGTTCCGATACTGAGACGGGAGAGTTCTGGATCGAAGCCTCCCAGATAGTAAAAGGTTCTTCCCTGCACGGCAAAACAGTATATTACGGCGCGAATTCGCCCCTCGATGCTGAGAAGATGGAGCCTTAGCCAACCTCGATCTAGGAAAACACGGGCTATATCACGATGAAAGCGTTGTACGCGTGGTTTACCAAGCACTCCGGGAAGCCAACGTGCATTCCAGCGTCTTTGGTGCAGATCAAAGAGTGCCGTCATACCTAGCTCTAGGTTCTCCTGCGTTGCCACAGAGTATTCGGCGTCGGCGTGAGTTCTCAATAGGAGGCGATCATAGTAGCCAAGGTTCGAGCGCATTTTTTTGCCCAGTTGCTGCATCAAAACATCCCATGAGGTGGGTAACATAAGGATAGGGCAAGGCTCTTGGGGTAGTATCTCAAGCACGAGGTCGGGAGAGTGCAGAGAGTGCAAGAGAGGAGAATCGAACCGCTGTTGGGGAAGATCGGCATAGTCCCATCCCCGCAAGATGTGCGCGAGGTAGTGCTTGAAGGAGCTAACGACAATATCTTGGTGTGTGGAGAGTGCTAGTATACCCAAGTAGTCGCTATTCCCATTCCCTAGCCAGGTGAGGCGTCTTAGAGGAAGCCCCCGATGCCGGCTTATATAGAGTGGAGCCACTCCACACAGTTTTTTTGTCTCTGCCTCTCGAAAGAGAATAAGGCGCAAGGATTTCCCACGCCCAAAGTGCTGCCACCAGAGAGAGTTCCACTCCCATGTTTGAAATGGAGTGAGAGGAGAACAAGCCTCTTGCAGTTGTTTCCACTCGTCTGCAATGGCTGCTAGTCCTCTAGTTGTTTTGATCTCTTCAATCTTCATCAAGAAATAATGGGGACAAAAGATTCGGCGATACGCATTCCCGACGCTTCGACTATCTGCCGCCACTCATGACTCGCCAGTCTTTGATGAGTCTCATCATCATAATGGACAAGCCAGGTCTTTTTGCGGTACTCTTGGGGATATGCAAGCAATTGTTCAAAATGTGTATGCACGGTTCCTTCAAAGTGAGGCAGAAAACTACAGTCGTGAAATACTATCTGTGAATCTTCATAGAAAAAGGGATCGACTCCTGTTTTGGTATCTGCGGTAAAGGCGACGTTGCTGCCATTTGCACGCACTTTCACTCCAAAGCAGTCGAGATTAGGAACATGGTTTACAGGATGAATATCGAGCGTCCAGCACCCAAATTGGTATGGGGTTCCTACAGAGAGGATATGCACATCAAAATAATCCTCTAAAGAATGGTGGCTCGCTTTTTGGCGCATCGTACCAGAGAGGACATTCTCCCAAAGAGGCTTTGCAAGCCCTTCTGGCAGGAGCAAGGGGATTCTTACTCCTTCTGTGACGAAGCCGCGAAAGCCAAACTCTTCCAAACCATAGACATGATCCCCATGTAGGTGCGTGATAAAGATAGCATCAATGTCCTGTACATCGATACCCATCTGGCGCAACCTGCCCGGTACTGTATGTCCACAATCGATTATAAGGCGACTGCCAGCGTTCTCTAGGACTGCGGAGGAGTTTCCGTAGTAGGTAGACCATGCTGAACCCGTGCCGTTCCATGTGATTTGCATAGGGAAAAGCCTTGACGATTTAAGACCATAACGCTACAGAGAAGAGGTTCTTGTCAGCTTGAGCGCAAAGCGCATGATCTTATATACTCCGTTCTCATCCAAAATTCCTATCCTTTTTGTTTGTACAGGGTGTGAATTTAGTAACACCATAACCAAACTAGCGTTTTTGGGGTGCTAACCCCATAGAAAGCCATTCAAAATGTCGCTCTCTGAACCCTCTTTTCAAGCAAAACTGGAAGAACTGCGTGCAAAACTGCTCCTAGAGGAGATATGCCTCCCGCTCAAAGGGCGTACTTGGCATTTGACTGTGGCTCCTGATCAAGATGCCATGATGGAGTTGGTAGAAGAGCTGGATAAAATCCCGTATGGCTTTTTACTTTGGGAGTCTGCCATAGGGCTTGCTTACTATATAGAGGCGCACCCTGAAATGGTGCAGGGTAAGCGTCTTTTGGAGCTAGGAGCGGGGCTGGGCTTTGCAGGCTTGGTGGCACGCTCTGTGGGGGCACAAGTGTGGCAAACCGATCATTTACACGGTGTCCTTGCTATTGCAGACTATAATGCCCAAAAGAACGGGATTCAGGACATAGAAAGATTCGTGGCAGATTGGCGCACCTGGGAAAATAAAGAGCAGTACGATGTGCTTTTGGGAGCAGATATTCTCTATGAACGGCAAATGCAGCCCTATTTGGAAACCATTTTTTGCCAAGCATTAGCACCGGATGGCGTGCTCATATTGGCTGATCCACAACGCGCCCAAGCTTTTCATTTTATTACACAGCTCGAAAATGGAGGTTGGCAGTTTGCGCTAGAGACGGTAAAAGTCCCCAAAGAGGGTGTTTTGGGTGCAGAGGAGATGGACATTGCTCTCTATATTGGAAGAAGATAGGTTCCCTCCCACTCCATTAGCACCAAAGGGCGGGAAATTCCGGTGTTAGCACGGATTTCCCTCCCTCCTCAATCCCTTTTTCCAGTATAATAAGGGACGACTGCCAGATTTTTGTGTCTAGAATAGGAAGAGACCATGCCTCGAATCGCTGTTTTGCCGGGAGATGGAATTGGTCCCGAGATAGTCCGGGAAGCCCTGCGGGTGCTTGAAACCCTCTCCTCTCGCTTTCAACTCGACCTCACTTGGGAAGAGGCGCTTGTGGGCGGAGTCGCCTATGATGCGACGGGACACCCCTTGCCTCCTTCCACGCTCGCCCTTTGCAAAGAGAGTGATGCCACACTGCTCGGAGCCGTGGGAGGTCCCAAATGGGACAACGTTCAGCCCTCTAGCCTCCGTCCTGAAGTGGGAGCACTTTTGCCTCTTCGCAAAGAGTTGGAGCTTTTCGCCAACCTGCGTCCTGTAACCCTCTTTCCGGCTCTTGCCTCTGCCTCCAGCCTGCGTGCAGATATTATCTCCGGTGGGTTGGATATTCTCGTCGTGCGAGAGCTGACGGGCGGAATGTACTTTGGGCAACCCAAGGGGCGTGAGGACGGTGGAAATCGTGCCATTGATACTTGTGTCTATACACGTCCTGAAATAGAACGGATAGCCAGAGTGGGCTTTGAGGCGGCAGGAAAGCGCAGTAAGCGACTCTGCTCTGTCGATAAAGCGAACGTGTTGGAGACTTCACGCCTCTGGAGAGAGGTCGTCATCGACGTTGCGAAAGAATACCCCGACATTGAGCTTTCCCATATGCTCGTCGATAACTGCGCCATGCAACTGGTGAGAAATCCCAAGCAGTTCGACGTGATTGTTACCGAAAATATGTTTGGGGACATTTTAAGCGATGAGGCGGCGATGCTGACAGGCAGTCTAGGAATGCTCTCTTCTGCGAGTTTGGGTACACGCCAGACCGCCTATGGGACTTTCGGACTCTATGAGCCGGCGCACGGCTCTGCACCCGATATTGTGGGCAAGGGGATCGCAAATCCTTTGGCAACGTTCCTTTCGGTATCGCTCCTTTTGCGCTACTCTCTGGGGCAACCCGAGGCGGCATCGGCTCTGGAAAGCGCGGTTGCGGAGGTGCTGTCCGAAGGGCTTCGCACAGCAGATATTGCCCCCGCAGGCAGCCCAAGTGTTGGCACAAGAGCCATATCGGACGCCGTTCTCGCGAAACTCTAAGGACACCGAAATGCCCCTTCAGAGGCGTCTATGAGACCTGAAGATCGAGGCAAAAACCTGTGGGCGACTTTTACGGCGGACATGGTGCGCTATGCTGGCAAGAATGTGCGGGCATGGTCACTGCGCTTCTGCCTGCGTCTGCTCAAAGCGACCTACGCGCATCCCGGACTCCTTGCAGTCGCTGTCTATCGCTTTGGGCAATGGACGCTATTCACCTGCCGAATTCCCATTCTTCGGCAGGTGTCTGCTCTATTCTACTATCTTCTCTCCACGGGAGTTCGGTTCGGTTTGCAGATAGAGATTCCGCGCACGACAACGATTGGTCCCGGACTGCGAATCGATCACTATGGCAGTATCCTGATCAATAGTCACCTCATCGCAGGGGAGAACCTCAGCATCACACATGGGGTAGTTGTAGGACAAACCGATAGTGGA
>CAMCUQ010000045.1 GCA_945878775.1 Chthonomonas calidirosea | reverse complement strand
GGGAGAGGCTAGCGACCCTGTAGCCTACCTCTGCGCCAAAGAGAACAAAGATTTGGGCATCGTTAAACGTAGCAGGAAAGGGCAATCCACCGAAATCTTGGAGATGAATATACCTCCATTGCCCTTAACTTGTGACTGATGCCCTTAGCACAGTCCCATCAGAAACAGGAGCAACCTGCACTGGAGTTATCCCAGATTCCGGGAGTGCGTATCCTGCTTGTTGAGGACGAGATAATGGTGGCAGAGAGTCTTCAAGAGGGTCTCACCAAGCGGGGTGCAGAGGTAACCTATTTTGATCATCCCATGCAGGCGCTTCAGTATATTGGTGAGAATCCAGAGCAGGTGGATGTCGTGCTTTCAGATCACGGCTTGCCCGGCATGAGCGGATTAGAGTTGCTAGGAGAGGTAAAATTACGCTATCCACGCATGCACCGTATTTTGATCTCCGGCTGGGGCACGAATCTGGAAGACACTTCGGAGGCGCATTCAGCGGAGCGCATTCTGACCAAACCGGTGCGGGTGGAGGACATTGTTCGCACCATCATAGAGAAGTCCCACAAACCAAACCGCAAGAGGGGTGGTAAGTAGCTATTTTGGAATCTCATTGGACGATTCTTCTGGATTTTGATGGTACGGTGAGCGAGCCTGTAGAGCTTCTCCAGCAATACGTAGAGGCGTTGACAGGTCAATTCCGGCAGAACCATGGGGGCGATGTGGAGGATTGGCGGGCGGTCACGTATGATATGCTAAAGACGCTCACCGAAGAATTCCAAGACTACTTTGTGAGTCAGCCAACAGCCCCCTATAACTCCTATATGGCGCGACTTTATGCACGCTCTACCGAGATAGTATATGCTTCCCAAAGCCTCCCCCTTCCTGAAGATGCTGTTGGGTTTGCACGTCGCACCCAAAAACAGGCTCTTCAGCAGTGCAACGCTACCTATCCTGGAGTGACGGAATGGCTCCCCTATCTACTCTCACAAGGGCATACGTTGCACATGGCTTCGGGGCAGGAGTCGGGGTTTTTGCAGGGCGCGATGCAGGGGGCAAGCCTAGAGCATCTCCCCACCCGCTGGTATGGTCCCGATCTCATCGACTGTGCAAAAGAGAGCCCAGAATACTATCGGCGAATCTTTCAGGACTTGGGCGTCTCGCCCACGAACGTAGTGGTCCTGGACGATCTCCCTGTTGCTCTGCTTTGGGCACAAGAGTTGGGTGCAAAAACGGTTCAAGCGCATTTCGACCCCAATATCTCTCTCACGCGGGTCTCTGGCGTCTCTGCCGTAATGACGGACTGGACGCAACTACCAGAGATTCTCGCTACTCTGGTATACTGAACAAACGCTTTTTTCACCCTCAAACACCCCTGAAGACTGTTCTTCACATGGCAAGAGGACAGGAAGCGACATTCACCTCCCTAGCAAAGGCAAAAGAGAAACGGTATGAACTACGAAGCGTTGGCGCAAGATGTGGTGGCACGTGCAAAGAAGGCAGGTGCAGAGGAAGCCGATGTGTGGCTTCAAACCTCAACAGAGTTCAGTGTGCAGGTGCGTAAAGGGGAGATAGAGACTCTCACACAGGCAGGAAACAAGGGGCTTGGATTGCGCGTCTTTATAGAGGGACGCTTGGGCTTCGCCTCCACTTCCGACTTTACCCCAGAGGCTCTGGACAAGATCATAGACACGACTCTAGCTCTTGCCCAGTTTGCAGATAGCAAAGCAGAGAACGGACTTGCCGAAGCAGCCTCCCCTCTTGCTCCTATCGATCTCCAACTTGCAGACTCTTCCATCGACCAGTTGACGACAGAAGACAAGATCGCAATGGCACAACGTTGTGAAGCGGTGGCGTTTGAGAGCGATCCCCGTATATCAAACAGCGAGGGGGCAGGTTTCTCAAACACGTCAAGTCTCACGGTTTTGGCAAATTCGCACGGCTTAGTGGCGTCCTATCCAAGCACGGCTTGCTCCCTCTACTGTCAGCCCCTTGCGGAGCAGGATGGTAAGAAGCAGGTCGATTATGACTGGTCATTCTCGCGTTCGCTGTCTGGTTTATTGTCCCCAGAAGAGGTTGGACGCAATGGGGCAGAGCGCGTGCTACGCAAATTGGGAGCGCGTAAGGTTCCCACGCAAGTGGCTCCCGTTGTCTTTGAACGCCGTGTCGCAGCCCGAATATGGGCAGGGGTGTTGCAAGCAGTGGATGGCGACGCTGTTTTCAAGGGAATGTCGTACCTACGTGACCGACTGGGCGATCAGATCGCTTCAGAACAGGTGACTCTGGTGGATGATGCACGACTTATCGGAGGCGCAGGCTCCGCACCCTTTGATGGAGACGGATTGTCTACACGTCGGAATGTGATTGTGGATCGTGGTATCTTGCAGATGTTTTTGTACGACACAGTGACGGCGCGAAAAGTTGGAAACGTGGCGCAATCGACAGCAAACGCACGCCGTTCCACGATGGGTGCAGGAGGGATTGGAACCTTCAACCTCTACCTAGAGGCGGGCGAACTCTCCCCAGAGGATATTATCTCGGCTCTGCCTACCGGCTTCTATGTGACGGACATGATGGGAGGAGGAGCCAACACCGTGACAGGAGACTTCTCCATTGGAGCCTCTGGAGTGTGGATTGAAGGGGGGAAACTCGCTTTCCCTGTAGAAGAGGTGACCATTGCAGGCACAATGGAGAGCATATTGAAGGGGGTTGAGCGAGTCGGAAACGATCTGCTCTTTCAGTCCACGGTTGTCAGCCCCACATTTCAAGTGGCAGGAATGACTATCTCTGGACTCTAGTATGCCCCACACAACAGAGCAATACAAAAAGGGGTTGGGACGCTATTCGCGCCCGACCCCTAAACCGTCTGCCACACGATTGATGTAGTTGAACCAGGAGGCGATCAGGTTGATCTGAAGGATTGCCGTATCGTCGAAGCCGTGCGTATGGAGCGTCTCTATATCCTCACGGGTGCAGCGCACAGGGTGGCGCGTGAGCTTTGCCACATAGTCAAGCATGGCACGATCTGCAGGTTCTAGGTCTGCGGTGCGATAATCCGTCCTCAGAGCGTTCATCAACCCTTCATCGAGGGAGACACGACGCAGAAACTCTGCGTGAGACTCCGTTCAATAGAAGCACGTGTTGATAGCAGAGACAGTAGTCGCGATCATCTCATGCTGTCGGCGTGTGAGAGGCAAATCGGGAGAGAGCAGCGTCCCAAAGGTGGCGAAAGCGTGATAGAGCGTTTTTGGGAGCAGACTGTGCGAGGCAACAATACTCTCCTCCCCTTCTGTTTTAGCACGCGCTTCCACCGCTGGCACATTATGGGCATACTCTTCAGGATAGAGTCCGCGTGCGCCCTCATAGGCGGTTTTCAACTCCTCCGAGGCTTTGCTATAGGGGATAATCTTGATCCATGTCATGGGCTTTTCTCCTGAAAGGGAGTATGACACAAGCCACTTGCCTTTGAAAAGAGAGCACCCTCAAATACTCTTCAGCGTTAGCATAATTTAATCTGCTTCGCTATAGCCCCAAGTAGTGCCTCTTCTCCAAAAAGACAGCACCTTTGTACACCCTCAACGCCTAGAGGAGGCTCGAAAAACCTCATCGCCACACGAGAGGTAGACGTTGCCCTTTGCATCTGCGGTAACGGCGTGGATACGCTCTGGAAGAGTAGCCAATATCGTGAGGTCTCCCGTTTGAAGGTCACATCTGTAAAGGCTTTTGTCACTTCCAAAATAGAGGACACCCTCACCTGAAGCCCCCACTGTGTAGGAGGTCACACGCACTTCAGAATGTAGCCTGTCTGTGAGGAAGACACGCTTTTCTGGATCAAAAAGGGTTAGCTTGCCTCCTACAACGAGCGAGACCAGCCCCGTCTTGGCGTCTCGTACCACCTGGCGCACGCTCTCCGTTCCCAGGAACTCATGCCGAAATACCACTTGCTTGGTCTTCAGGTCTATCACACCAAAACGAGCATACTCTCCCGTCTTGTTGGGTAGCCCATTTGCACTTAAAGAGGTTCCCACATAGGCATAGTGACCGTCTATTGCAAGCCCCTCTATTGCCTGCTCCCCCAAAGGGTTTTCGATAAGCTCAGTTGCCCCTGTATCGGGATGAGTGATTGCCACCGCCCCCCCATACTTCCCATAGGCAGCCATCCAACCTGAATAGAGGAGTCCCTCAGGACTTGCCAAAATGCCTCCTGTGGGGCGAACATAGCCCCGCGTATTCAGGCTCACCAGGGTCTGTGGATTCTGCTTCCCCCATTGATCCCATTTTTGTTTTGGATTGTAGCGAATGATGTCCCCTGCGGCATACGCGGCAGCATAGATATTGCCCCCCACAAAGGTCGCATCATAGACCTCGCCTCCCGCATCACTCACCGTCGCTGTGTTTTTTGGACGCCTAGAGCGGAGATTGAGAGAGAAGAGGGTTTGCCCAAAAGGGGGACCACCCCACAGATTGCCCGCGTTGTCAGCACGCAAAAAGTGAATTTTACGAGGAGAGACCTCGCCGGGAATATAGTGGAGCTTGAAAGTCTCGCTGTTTGGCTTCAAAACAAAGTAGTCCTGCCCGCGCACCCCCAAAAGTGTTCCATTCTCCATAGCAGCATAGAGCACTCCCCCTCGCAAATCCCTCTCCACAAGCAACTCAAGGTGTGCATCGCCCTTGTGGTAACGGTAGACACGATTGCCTTGCCTTAAAAAGAGCGTTCGTGGCGTTGTCAGGGTGGAATCGATGTACCAGCCCCCCTTATCGACAGGAGGCGCAGGGAATGGCATTGGGCTAACCGGCTCTAGCTCTTCTCCTCGAAATGCCTGTGTACCCGCCACAAAGTACCCCTCCCAAACCGCACCACCCGTGATGCCTTGTATCGATTTGGGGACGGGAGAGTAACGCTTTGTTTTGGGGTCAAAGAGGAGCGTTGTTGGTTTCTCAGTGCCAAAGCTGCATAAAATGCGCCCATCCTGTGTCGCGGAGACGAGTCTTAGGTAGAGGTTGGGCGGTGCAGGCGCACCTAAGTCCTCTACTTGGTAGGTCGTAAGGTCAAATGCGGCGAGCTTCCCCTTCCCATACGTACCTCCATAGATGCGCCCGTCGCTCCCTTGTGCAAGGTTCCAGATATAGCTTTCACCCGGAACCCCGCTTGTCTTCACCCACTCCATCTTGTTCAGATCAAATACCATAAACTGAGCATCGTAGAACGTCCCCACGATGAGCCTGTCACCCGATACCTCTTGGAGTGCCCACGAGCCGGAGCCAGCGGGGGCAGGATAGACTCTCCCTGTGTTCTTTTCGGGGTCGATAAAGATCAGTTCGGCGCGTGTCGCTTCATTCATATTTGTGAGAACAAACATTTCGCGCCCTGTTTTGCGATCTTTCACCACTCTTCCCGCCAGCACTTGCCTTGCCCAGCAGGGTTTCCCTAATGACTGTATGTTCCACGGCTTTGGGGTATTATCCATGAGTACCACCATGCACGCCAAGAGTACTATCATCGTTTCGATCCTCGTTTCTCATTTGGTGGGCTTGATGGCAGAGAGGCAAAGCACCATTTGAAGGGGAATATTGCATCTTGTGAATCTCTCCTCTTTTGTCCTCATGCCTAGAAAGGCGTAGCCTCTTTTGTTTACGGACCTCCACAGCAGGTCAAGTGTGAGATTGCTTTTACTGCTGTGACTTGAGAGGCTTACCTAGACATCAGTAAAGCCGAGTCGTTCCACTAGCCATGCGAATAGAGTCAGGTTCTCAAGGCTATGTTTCTATATTGCTATTTTACCGCCTACTCCTTCCTGAAAACACCTTTTCGCAAAACAGAAGAGAGAGAAACTTCAGAATAGTGGTCTAAAAGCCTCGATTAGGACTTCCACAGAGAACCGTTCACAAGACACCTTCGGAACGCCAAATTGTGTATACTCTAATCACAAATTCAACGCGATGCATGACAGGTGTTATTTGCCTCTGCGAAAGGACTCTTTACTATGGCTGAAATCGTACTCGGAATAGATGGCGGTGGGACGCACACAAGAGTCGTTGTTGCCGATGTATCGGGACGCATACTGGCGACGGCACGGGCAGGTGGAGCAAGCCCACACAAGACAACCTCCGCAGAAGCGAATGTCCAAAGCGCGATTCATGAGGCGGTTTCCAAAGCGGGTCATACTCTGGAAGAGGTAGTACAACTCGTCGCAGGATTAGCGGGGTTGGACGATCCCGAAGACCACTTGTGGGCAGAAAAACTGACGGCGGTTCCGGGGTTAGAGTGCCCGCGCCTCCATGTCAATGATGCCGTTGTGGCACACGCGGGCGCACTCCAATCTCAACCGGGTATTATCGTCATTTCGGGAACGGGCTCCATTATCTTTGCAGTAACGGAGTTGGGGCGTCAGATTCGGAATTACGACTTTCACCAATATGCCCACTCCGCAGCACGTCACCTCTCCTACGAAGCCGTCTACCGTATGCTGGCAGAGGATATTCAACCGGAAGATAACGCCTTTATTGGAGAGGTTCTTGCCTTCTGGCAGGTAGAGAGCCTCGCAGAACTGCGTGAACGAGGCACTATGGGCTTCGTCACCGACGAAGTTGAGCGTATGCGTCTCTTCGGCGAGATGGCTCCCTTGGTGACCGCTTCGGCACAAAAGGGGGTCCCGCTGGCACGTACCGTCTGTGATATTGCCATAGATGCGCTTGGTACTGGAATTCGGTTACTCGGTAGTTGCTTCACAAGAGACACCGTACCGGTAGCACTCATTGGGAGCGTGGTTCAGAGCGAATATATAAAGCAGAGCCTCAAATCTGTTTTGGCAAAAAGCGTGAACCGAAGCTATGAAATCATCGATTCGGCTTTTCCGAGTGAAGTCGGCGCGGTTATACTGGCGTTGGGACGACATGGCATCGTCATTAACACAGAGGTACTCTCCTTGCTCAAAGCCTCTCAAGAGTAGCCCAGAGAGGATACCGCCTCTTTACGCCAAACATTATATAGCAACAACAGCTTCACGCACAAAATAGGCAATTCATCAGAAGGAGAGTATAAGATGCGCCCCTATGCACTAAAGCCCGGCGAAGGCTGGACATATCGTTTTGGGATCGATTTCACGGTAAAGGCAGGAGAGTTGGTTCCGGGACGGGGTGCCGCTATCACCGAGTACACGACCCAGAAGGGAGAAGAGCCTCCCGACCACATGCATCCCACAGAAGATGAGGTTTTCTATGTTCTCAAGGGGGACGTCACATTTCGCTGTGGAAAAGAGACCTTTGAGGTCAACGAGGGAGGCTTTGTTTATCTTCCACAGGGAATTGAGCATGGCTACACTATCCAGAGCGAGGGTCAAGTGCGTTTGCTCGCCATAACGTTCCCGACCCAAATGGTTCAAGGTGAGGGATGGGGAGGCTTTATTGCCGATCTTGAGATAGAGGGTGAACTCATTGCAAAACCCCAAAGCGATCTTCCCTAACTCCTAATTCTGGTAGCTATTTGTCACACGAAAATGCCAAAGGAGAAAAATCCATGCACCTGCAAAAACTCTTTCTGTTTGTTTGGGTAGTAATATCCCTCTGCGCCTCTTCTGTCTCTGCTCAGGAGAAGCCGCTCACCGCACAAGAGCAAAAGACGCAGACCGCTCTCTTCCAATGGCTCGATACACACTTGAACCTACCAGACCTCACAAAAGCATCTATCGTGAAGGTAGAAGTCCCTGCTTGGGATCCAGAATCTTTATATATATCGGGACACTCTTTCACTCCTGCATATAAAGTGGAATACGGCTTTTTGCTGAAGGAGGATAAGGATACCTTTACAGTCTTCTTTACCACGACACTCCAACTCACCCTGCGGCGCACAAAGTCTCCCCTCTCTGCCACATATAAAAAGAAGCAAGAGAAAGCGTTTCTCAAGCAGTGGTTCCAACCCTCTAGCAAACAAGAGCTACTTCTCCTTGGGGGGGGGGGCGTTCTGTTTGATAAGCAGTTGTGGACACGCCCCATGGGTGGTGGAAGTAGCGCTGATGAGATAGATGCCCTCTTTTTTGCAAGATTCTACGCCGCACGAGGAGATATGCAGACAGCTAACAGATTCTATCGTTTCTTTCTAAACACCACGGATTATCAAGGTTCTCGAGCAAAAACGAATACTAAATTGGCAGAGGCGCTCGATTACATAGCACAACATCATCTTGGGCTTCTCTCCTACGATCCCTATCTTTCGCGAGAAGCCTTTCTAGGGCAAATGAGGCTTACCAGAAAAAGGTTCTCACACGATGGTATCCCTTTTAGGGAAGAGACTTCGGATGAAAAACTGCTAATTCGAATGATTGCGGAAGACAAGGAGCACGCCAGAAAGCCTTTACCACTCCTATACGCAATGCCTCTCAACGCGCGAATTGCAGAGCTGATCTTCCGATTGAGAGACGCACTCTACTTTCCTCGCCTTGAACCACCTAGTATCATAAATATTTACCCCTATGATGAAGCTTTCAAATCGAACCCGCGCTACAATGCGGATCAGGAATTGCTTCGGATAGGTTATCCCGCCGTACCACAACTCATTGATGCTTTTGCAGATGAACGCTTCACACGAGGGGGGGACAGGATTGGGGGCAGAGCAATAGCCATTTTCTCCAAGATTACTGCCTATGAGTTAGAAGCAGTCTCTGAGTCTCATGATGGCAATAAAACTGCTAATGACTACAAAAGAGCGGCATTGGCGTGGTGGACGGAGTACGAAAAGAATGGTGAACGGCGAACACTCATAGCAAGAACTGCCCAGGGAGATAGCGACTCCGTGGCGTTTGCGCAAAGACTGGCAAAAGTCTCTCCGAAATAGGCACTTGCTCCGATCATTAAAGGCTTTCAGAACTCCAAAAACTCTATTACGCGTAATAGGCTCATGGAGATTATCACGCAATTCAAACAGAAAGAGGCTATCGCTCTTGCTCGTTCTGTTATGTGGAATGATGCAAACAAGGACACACGCATGTTGGCGGCAAGTATGGTTTGGGAAGCGGGTGATCCACAAGCGTTTAAGGCTATCTTTCCTCTCCTGAAGCCCCGCCAATTACAGGGCGATATGAATTTCGAACAGGAGCACATCTTAGAGTTTCTTGCGAAGGCGCACCAACCAGCGGTAATTCGGGCTTTCGCATCGGATTTCTCAAAAATGTCTTCCCAAAGCCTTTCCGCCATTGTCAAATCGACCTTTAATGTTTCTCGCGAACCACTGCACAAGAGCATTCTAGCGGAACAGGAAAAAGTGAAAGCCGACTACGAAAGAGGGGTTGAGGCTCTGCTTACTCACATGGTCACAAGACTGGATGGCATTTCTGCAGACTCGCCTATCCAATGGAAGCAAAAACGGGGCGTCTTGGAGCCAGACTATGGGCGTGCGGGAGACATTGCAGGAGCACTACTTGCCTTCATGCACCCAGACAAGTACCGCTTCTCCCTAAACACCCCCTTACGCCAACGGGAAATACAACGGATCATTCTCCTCAACCAGTTACGGAAGGAACAGAATTTACCACCATTCACTGTTCCCACTCTGCCCACTCGGAAGCAACCGCGCAATACTCTCTCTCAGATTCTCTTCGCGAACGACACGTCTCCCCTGCCCCCTTCCCCATATCTAAGATTAATGGCATTGCAGGGGAGCAAGCTAGAGAAGGGAGTTCTGGCACGTCGTTTGGAGGAGGTACTGGCTAGTCTTCCTCCGAATACACGAGGGCTTTATGTTGAAATCGACAGTGCGGGAAATGGAACGGGGATTCGCCTCTTCTTGAAGTTCATTCCAGGAAAAATGAAGGGGACTGGCTCTCGTCTAATCTTATCAGAAAAGATTGTGTCAGATTCGGGGATATTTGGATACGGTTCGGGCACACTTACTATCTCGCAGAGGACCACATCCCACCTAAATGAGATGCTCTCAATTCCACAGAACTCGTCATTTGAAACATATCTTACGCTCGTTGTAAGAAGAGTAACAGTGCCACCGTGGGAACGCAAATAGTGCCTTTCTTCGTATAATAGTATGTGGCATCAGAGAGCGAGACGTGCTCACTGAACAAACGCGCCAAAGGTTGACACCCTCTCCATTACGTTGTATAATGTGATTGGTCGTGCAGTGTTGCCTGCATGACCTTTTTTGTCTTTCAAAACTGTATATCGGCAGCGTCGCCACGTCTTCAGCAAGTTGAAGGGGTAATACACAATGTGGCAGAACTCTCAAGAGCTTCCGGACGAATCTCTCTTCTTGGCAGGACAACTGGCTCCCGCAGGAATCTATCGAGAAATCAGTAATAATCGTGAAGTGCGCCTCGAAAAGGAGGATGTGCTGCCAGCCAGCCTGGATGGGCATGTCGCCTGTTACGTATGTGTCTCTGCCATACGACAGCCGACTCAAACACCCCTTTCGGCAGCTTAATATCCCCCAACCCCTACACTTCCACAGGCTCATACACCTAACTATAGCCCGTGGGAGGATGTTTCAGAAAGGAGAGGGTGAAACTCCGCAGTGGCTTTCACTTGCGGGAATGGGTTTTTGTGTCTCTGTTTAGACCGAAAACCGCACCCTGAATACCGTTTTCATGTCTGTACTTAACCCTATAATGCTCGATTCCTCGCGCCAGCGCGTTGTGCGCTTTGTGGGCGCAGAGTTGATGGATATTTACGATAAAGTGATCGCCGGAGAGCGTCTGGATTATAACGACGGAGTGCGCCTCTATGCCACCCCAAACCTCTCCGCAGTCGGCTATCTGGCGAATATAGTGCGAGAGCGTCTGCATGGTGACCGCACCTATTACGTGCGAAATCAGCACATCAACTATACGAACATCTGCAACAAGTTCTGCAAGTTCTGCTCCTTCTACGCCAAAAAGGGAGGACCCTCCCCCTATGAGATGAGCCTTGAAGATGTTCGCCGTCGGCTCACAGAGCACCTTGAGGTTCCCATCACCGAGATTCACATGGTCGGCGGAATCAACCCTCGTCTCCCCTATGAGTACTATCTCGATCTGCTACGCACCGTCAAAGAGGTGCGTCCCGGCGTCCATATCAAAGCCTTTACCATGGTGGAACTCATTGAGATTCAGAGACAGGCGAAAAAGCCCCTTGAGACCGTTCTCGTGGAACTGAAAGAGGCGGGACTCGACTCTCTCCCTGGCGGGGGCATTGAGATACTCTCCGACCGAGTGCACCAAGAGCTTTTCGACCGCAAACTGGACGGTGAGGGATGGATGGATGTGGCACGTACCGTCGCGAAAGTGGGGTTGACCCAGTACGCCACCATGCTCTACGGGCATATTGAGACACTGGAAGAGCGTGCGGAGCATCTCGTTAGCCTACGGGCACTACAGGACGAAACCAAACACTTTGTCACCATGACTCCCCTCTGCTTCCACCCAGAAGGAACAGAATTGGAGCATATTCCTCACCCCACAGGCTATGATGACCTACGCAATATCGCTGTTGCACGCCTCATGCTCGATAACTTTGCCCATATCAAGTCGTTTTGGATCATGAATACACCCCAGATCAGTCAGACCGCACTCTGGTATGGAGCCGACGATTTGGATGGCACGATCCACGAGTACGAGATCACCTACAAAGACGGAGACTTTGGCAACAAGAAGCAGGTTCTTACCCGTCCCCAAATGGTGAAGATGATCGAAGAGGCAGGACGCATTCCTATAGAACGCGACAGCCTCTATAACGAAGTGACACCCACAGAGGAGCCTACTGGACGGAGCCTACACCTCATTCCACTCAACGCCTCCACCCGCTAGGAGCCTTCGCAGTGCAACAAACCGGTATCGCCGTTATCTTGGCGGCAGGGGCAGGACGCAAGTTCCTGCCCTACAACACCGTTCGGAACAAATGCGCCTTCCCCATTGGCAACACACCGGTCGTGGCACGCCTCGTGCTCCAACTTCGAGAGATCGGTTTCTCCCGCATCGTCGTCGTTGTGGGCTACGAAGAGGCTTCCGTTCGCGCCGCATTGCGCCCCCATCTCGATTCAAATATCGTCTTTGTGCGCCAAGCCTCCGGCGCAATGGGAACCGTCCCCGCCACACTGAGTGCCTTGCAGAGCATAGGCGTCACCTCCGAAAGTCTGCTTGTCGCCTACGGCGATGTTATCGTCTCTACAGAGGACATTCGCGCAGTTTGGCAACTCCATACCCAACACCACGCCACCGCTTCCTTCCTCTGTGCACCCGTGGGAGATTCGCTCGCTCAAGATTGGATCGGGTGTCAAATAAAAAGGGAACGTCCCAAAGGCGGCGCGTTGCCGGATTCACTTCAAGGGCATAGTACCGATAGTACGTTTCGGATGGGAGGCATTTTTGCTTTTGGGGCAGAGGCTCTTCCCTATGTGCAGAACGCTCCCGCCACCATGACTCATGTTCCTGTGGGAGGAATGCCCCCAGTCGAGTCCGACTTGGCGGAGGTGTATGCAAACCTGTTGGATGAAGGCAAGGACGTGGCGGCAGTGGTTGCAAAACACCCAACCGCCGATCTGGACAAGTGTTGGAATATTTTTGATGCTAGCAACCTCGTTCTACAGGAACAAGCGAACCTCTGCACGGAGAGTAGAATCCACCCCACTGCTAAGATCGCCGATTCCGCCGAGATCACGGGAAATATTATCGTGGAAGAGGGCGCAGTCATTGGAAGCCGTGCAGTCCTCAAAGGTTTCACCTCGGTAGGGCGCAATACACAGGTGATCAATGGGGCGATTGTGGGCGAAGGGGTTCTCATAGGTGCAGAGACCCGCATCAGTGACTATTGCCTCGTGAGTGGAAGAAGCGTTATTGGCAACCACTGCGTGGTGGGGCATGGGGGCGAAATGGACGGCATCATGCTAGACCACTCCTATATCTGGCACTACTCGGAGATATTTGGTGTGCTTGGGCTCTCCGTCGATATTGGCGCGGCAACCGTCTGCGGAACACTTCGATTTGATGATGGCAACACGATTCACCGCCTGCACGGCAGGCGCGAACTACCCCGCCTTGGCTCAAACGCAACCTACTTTGGGGACTATTGCCGAACGGGAGTGAACGTCATTACACAACCCGGAGCCAAAATCGGAACCTACAGTTGTGTGGGCGCGGGAGTAGTGCTCTATGACGATGTGCCAGACCGCAAACTTATCCTCTTAAAGCAAGAGACTATCGTCCGTGATTGGGGACCAGAACGCTATGGCTGGTAAGTTTCCACGCACACTCCATCCCGGTGCCACTATTGGTATCCTCTCCCCCTCTAGCCCGGTTTCGGCAGAAGTGGTGGCGCGGGGTTCCGCGCTTTGGAAGGAACGCGGGTATCGTGTAGTTGTCGCAGAGCATGCGCTGGACACCCATCCCCATAACTCCTATCTTGCGGGGCAAGATGAGGCACGCGCCTCCGACCTTAACGCTTTTTTTGCACGAGAGGACATCGACGCGATCCATTGTGCGGGTGGCGGATACGGCTCTATGCGCCTCCTCGACAAACTTGATTGGGAGCAGATTCGCCAAAACCCCAAGGTCTTTATCGGTTATAGTGACATTACCAGTCTGCATATCGCCATCGCTCGGAAAGCGGGCTTTGTCACCTTTCATGGAGCCATGCTTGCCACCCTCCTGCGATCCAGAGAGGAGATACGCTCGGTGTTCTGGCAGATGCTGGAAGACCCGCGCCCCTTCGGCACTCTCCCAACAAGAGACCTGAAGATCGAAACTCTGGTTCCCGGCACAGTAGAGGGCAGACTCATGGGCGGATGTCTCACACTCTTGGCACACGCCTGCGGCTCTCCCTATGCCCCCGATCTCCGTGGCAAAATCGTGTTGATCGAAGATGTTGGAGAGGCGGTCTATCGCTTAGACAGGTATCTAACCCAACTGTGGAACGCAGGGCACTTGCAAAAGGCGGCGGGCTTTGTTATTGGCTCCGTGACGAACTGGCGCAAAAACGAGGAGAACCCAGAGCGCAATACCCCAGAGAACCTCTGGCACGACTTTTTCACAGCTCTGGGCAAGCCTACCATCTACGGGTTTCCGTTTGGACACGAGGCAAACCCCCTGATCCTTCCACTGGGAGTGAAGGCGCGTTTGGATGCCAACACGGCTACGCTCACGCTTCTAGAATCTGCCACTCAACCCGCCTGATGCCCACTTGACCAAAACAGGAGGTGCAATAATGCCGCGCAAACCCACCCTCAGCCCTACTCGAATCAACACCTACCTAGAGTGTGCCGTCAAGTATCGCTATGTCTATCAAGATAAACTAGGACGCTTTTACCTGCGTGCCAAGCACCAGTTCAGCTTTGGCAGCACCCTGCACCATGTCCTCCAAGACTTCCATGAACAAGGAGCCACACAGACTCCCGATGAGATGGTAACTGCCGTCCAAACGCAGTGGATTAGTGCAGGATACACCGATGAGGCACAAGAACGCGAGTACAAAGAGACAGGAACGCAGATCATCCAAGCCTATCATGAGGCACATCAACAGCGAGTGGTAGCACAGATTGAGACCATTGCGACGGAGAAGACGATCACCTGCGATCTCGGCAACTTCAAACTCTCTGGACGTGTCGATAGAATAGACCGCCATGAGGACGGCACACTTGAGATCATCGACTATAAGAGTGGAAGGTGGGAAGTCACCTCCGAACAGATTCACGATGATCTCGCCATGAGTTGCTATCAATTGATCCTGAGCGAACTCTACCCCGATAGCCCCATCATGGCGACCATCTACGCATTGCGTTCGGGAACCTCCGCAACCGCGAGCCTCACCAAAGAGGAGCTTGCAGAGTTCCGCACCGACCTACTCATCCTTGCAGAAGAGATTCTAGAGCGTGACTATACAGAACTGATTCCTGAACCGATAGAGATATGTCCTCGCTGTGATTTCCTGCGCCTTTGCCAACGCTACTGGACTAGCGACCAAAAAGCTGAACTCTTTGATGAAACCCACTCCGATGAGGGGCTATAAACTTGCAAAGTGGGCGATTTTCTGGTAGTATTCTTTCTACACAAAGCTCACATGCCTCACACCCAAAACGGAGTGTAGGCACGTATGGTTCAAAGAGCTAATTCCGAACCTCCTCCCAAACGAAAGAGGGTTTCACCTATGTCACAGTTGACTCTCCCAGAGAAAGCCTCCGAGCGCATTACCGCTCCACGCCTCATAGACTTCAAGCACGAAGGACGCAAGATCGTTGTCGTCACCGCATACGACTACCCCTCTGCACGCTTGGCAGACAGGGCAGGGATTGATGTGATTCTTGTGGGAGACACCGTTGCCATCATGGCTTTGGGGCATAAAACCACCGTTCCAGTCACCTTAGACGAGATGATACACCACACGAAAGCGGTGAGGCGTGGAGTAAAGAACGCGCTGATTCTTGCAGACCTGCCTTTTGGAACCTACCAAGCAAGCCCACAAGAGGCGTTTCAGAGTGCATCACGGCTCTTGAAAGAGGCGGGAGCGCACGCGGTGAAACTGGAAGGTGGCTTGCACATGGCGGAGACAGTGCGCCTCTTGACTCAAGGGGGGATTCCTGTGGTGGGGCATTTGGGTCTCACTCCGCAATCCGTCAATGTATTTGGAGGAAACAAGATACAGGGGCGCACCTCCGACGCCGCAGACCAGATGCTGACCGCAGCGCTGGCATTGGAAGAGGCAGGAGCATTTGCCATCGTACTAGAAGCCATTCCTGCCAACCTTGCACACCGTCTTACACACGCACTAAACATTCCCACCATCGGCATTGGAGCCGGAGCGGGTTGTGATGGTCAAGTACAGGTCTGGCATGACCTCTTTGGAATCTTTCCCGGCAAACCTTTACGGCACACAAAAATTTATGCCGATATTGGAGCCCTTTTGGAGCAAGCACTACGCTCTTATGCCGACGAAGTGCGGAGCGATATTTTCCCCACAGAGGAGCATAGTCATTAAATAGATGCGAACATTTCAACAAATTAGTGCGTTACGTGCCTACCTTCGAAACCTACGGCAAGACAAAAAAACAATAGGGTTTGTGCCTACAATGGGTGCGCTTCATGCGGGGCATCTCAGCCTCGTACAGCGTTCTAAAGGGGATTGCGATATTACAGTACTCTCGCTCTTTGTAAATCCCGCGCAGTTTGCCCCCACAGAAGACCTTTCCAAGTACCCCCGTGAGCTAAATAGAGATATGCAACTCACCTCTAACGCGGATGTGGATGCGGTCTTCCTCCCTGAAATCGAAGAGATGTACCCCAGTGGATTCCAGACCTGGGTCGGCGTAACCGAACTCAGCAAACCCCTCGAAGGAGAACACCGACCTACCCACTATCAAGGTGTAGCCACCATCGTCACAAAGCTCCTCAACATTGTTCAACCCGACATCGCCTATTTTGGACAAAAAGACTATCAGCAGTTCCTTGTCGTTGAGCGTATGGTGAGAGACCTCAACATCCCAAGCGCGATTCAGATGGTTGCCACCGTGCGTGAAGCCGATGGGCTGGCAATGTCTTCCCGTAATGTCTACCTCTCCCCTGAAGAGCGCACCGCAGCCACCCTCCTCAACCGGCTTATTGGAATCGCGTCGGAGCGGGTTCAACAAGGAGAGCCAAACCCCCTGACGTTGAAACAAGATTTGGAGCGGGTTATGTCCCAAGAGCCGTTGGCAGAGTTGGACTATGTCGCCTTAGTGCATCCCGACACACTACAGCCCGTTACTGGGCTTCAAGAAGAGGCAACTCTACTGACATTGGCAATAAAAATAGGAAAAACACGCCTAATTGACAATGCGTTGCTGGTTCCAGAAGGAATCCCCCTCCCCAGACCTCGAATTAGCAAACCAATATAGATTCCACCGCTTCTTTTTTCGCACAGAAAAACGGGACGAGAAAGCGTAAGGTGGATCGTCACAAGAATCCCATTAGGAGAAGAACCTCTATGTCTGTCTCGGTTAAGAATCTACCAGAACTTTCAGAAGAGTACCCTTTGACAGAGGAGCAGATCACCTCCTTTCGTGAAAACGGGCATGTTTTGCTACGGGGTGTCTGCACACCTGAAGAGATCGCTGCCTATCGAGAGGTACTCAATTCTGCCGCCTATCGCTTCAATGCCGAAACACGCCCCATTGAGGAGCGTGATACCTACGGCAAAGCCTTTCTTCAGGTCATCAACCTCTGGACGAAGGATGCAGGGGTACGAAAATATGTTTTCTCAAGGCGGTTTGCCAGTATCGCCTCTCGCTTGATGGGAGTTGACGGGGTTCGTTTGTATCATGATCAGGCTCTCTACAAAGAGGCAAAAGGGGGGCATACCCCGTGGCATCAAGACCAATACTATTGGCCCCTCGACACAGACAATGTGGTCACCATGTGGATGCCCCTTGTGGACGTTCCTATCAATGTGGGCGCATTGACATTTGCTAGCGGTTCCCACAAGACCGGTTTTCTGGGGCATCTTGCGATATCCGATGAATCGCATGATCGCTGGGACACTTTAGTGAAGGAGCAAGGTTATCCTGTCCAAAACGCCCCTATGCAGGTGGGAGACGTGACTTTCCATAGCGGCTGGACGCTACACATGGCTCCGGGCAACTCTGGCGACTATACGCGTGAGGTAATGACCGTTATTTATTTTGAGGACGGTATCAACGCGCTAACGCCAGACAACGAAAACCGTCAAAACGATCTCGAATCTTGGCTCCCCGGTATCGAACCGGGCACTGTTGCCGCAAGTGCCTTAAACCCAGTGCTGTACCCATGAACCGATATAGCTCAGACGAAGATTATGACGACGAGGAGACTATGGATGAGGAGGCTATCATCGAGAATGTGCTTGGTGAAAGCCTTCGCGCCAATGAACTGCGTCTCCTGCGAACCACGCTTGAAACACGCCGTAACGCCTTGCGCGTAGAATTAAAACGGCTCACCGACCCCAAAGAACAGGAACGCTTGACCGCACGCCTCAAAGACCTAGCGAAGCAAATCGCGATATTGCGTGAGGAAGAGGCTATCACAGGCTTCGTTGAGAAATCGGTTCGCTTCACTCTGCACAATCCTGCACAGGACGAACTGTCGTAAGCGATCTGATATTGATACTGCCTCACTCTTTTACGGATTGAGGCATGCCGTTTTGCAAGGTTTTCCATCTTTTGAAAGTGGGGATATTCCCTATGTCAATCACTCTTGATATTCCGAATCTACTAGAGCAATTCGATGCAGAAGGCTTCCTGGTTTTGCCGGGGGTTTTGCCCAAAGAGTTTGTAGCGGAGTTGCTCGAAGGGGTTCAACGCTTCTTCTCCATTCCCAATGCCGACGCGAAGATGTATGGGGGCGACATGGAGCAGATTTGGCGCCCTCGTATGTTTGAGCAGGGAGAAGCCTTCGAGCGTCTTATCGATTATTCGCCCGTCATTGATCTGGTGGAAGCGGTATTAGGCAAAGACTGTCATATTATCGCCAACAGCGCATTGAGAACGGGACCCGGTCAGGGTATTTCTGGTTGGCACGTCGATGAGGCGGTACGTTTCCCGCGCCCAAAAGGGGTTCCACTCGATCCGCGTATCTCCGCCCCTTGCCTTGTTCTCAACCTAAACTATTACCTATGTGATGTGGATGAAGAGTTGGGTCCCACCGAGTTTGTGCCCACGAGCCATCGCAGTGGACGCCAACCAGAGGCGGCAGATTTCGATGCAAACGGAGAGCCCTCCTACGAGGGGCATCAGGTCTTTCGTGGAGTGGGTCCCGCCGGAACCGTGGTACTTTGGAACGATCAGACGTGGCATCATGGCGCCAAGAACCGCAGCAAAGACCGGATTCGATGGGTTCAACAGGCTCCTTATGGCAGACGCTATATCTCTCAGCGATTCTATCCATTCATCAATTACCATATGCCTGAAGAGATTCTTGAGCGTGCAAACCCACGTCGCAAGGGTCTTCTTGGTCTCCATGGGATAGGAGCCTACGGCTAAAGAGAGGGCTTATGAGCTATGCACCTAACAGCCGAACAGAAGTGTGCCTATGAGGAGCAGGGCTTTCTGCTTGTGCCCGATCTCGTCACGGGTTCAGATTTGGAAGCGCTCCGCACACGCCTCCGTGAATACACGCATGGAGGGCGTTCCACCGAAAAACTGACACTTCAGATAGAGCCACGCATTCAGCGAGGAGAATTGAGGGTGGCGCATCCGGGTGATGGAATCCGCAAGATAGATGGGCTGGTACAAGGGGATGATCTCTTTCGAGGACTGGGGCTTCACACGAACATTGTAGACATCTTGCAAGACATACTGGGCGCACATATCAAGATGTTTCGTAATGCACTCTTGCTGAAGCCTCCCACCGTTGGCTCTGCGAAGGGGTGGCATCAGGATTCGCCCTATTGGTCAGTTGAACCGATGGAACTCTGCTCCTGCTGGTTTCCTCTGGACGACGCCACCCTTGAGAACGGGTGCATGATGGTAATGCCCGGCGGACACCGACTTGGGGCATTGCCTCATGTCTCTGTGACAGATGATTTCGTGATCGATCCCAACGCGATTGAGCCTGAGAAGGGAGTGGCGGTTCCTATGAAGGCGGGAAGCGGACTCTTTTTTCATTCTCTTATTCCCCATTACACCGCCCCAAACCGTTCTGAAAAGTGGCGTAGAGCAATTGCGCTCTCGTATTTGTCTTCCCACTCGCGCTATACAGGAGAGGGAGAGAGTCCTCTTTATTTTCCTATCTGTGGTGAAACCTTCCAGGGCTGTGTTCGGTAGGTTCCTAGCCACAAAATCACATTGTAAGGAGAGGTTATCTTGGCACAGAAGTATCCAATGGCAGAGGGACAAACTCGGCACGTCGTGCCGTTGAGTATGGCGCGACGTGTTGGCAACACGCTCTATGTCTCAGGGCATGGTGCGGTTAATGAGGCGGGCGAGTTCGTCTCCGACACGTTCGAGGGGCAGATGCGCTACACAATGGAACAGCTCCAAAAGACGCTGGAAGCAGAAGGCGTAACCCTGCGTCAGGTCGTCATGGTGCGCTCCTATGTCCAGAACCCTGCCAATATTCCACTGTACAATAAGCTTTACAGAGAGTACTTTTCTGAACCTTATCCGGCGCGTACCACCATCGTAAACTGCCTGCCGCCCGGTCTGGAGTTCGAGATAGATTGTATCGCCGAAAGGGAGAATGGGTCTGAATGAGCGACGATTTCAAGATCGCTGTCATAAGCACGATTTACTACCCCGCTTCTCACACGGATGTGATTGTTTCGCGCTGGCTCGAACCACGCCCTCAAGACCGTGATTGGGGCTGGGATACGCCCAAAACCCGGATAGCATCTCTCTACGTGTCACAATTCCCCACGCAAGATGTGCGAGACCTCCCCCCAGAGGAATTCGAGCGCAATCGCTACCGGAAGGACCTAGACCTAGCACGGGCAATGGCAGAGAAACACAAGCTCCCTCTGTATGATACCGTGAGGGATGCTCTGACTATGGGCAGTGATTCGCTGGCGGTGGAGGGTGTACTGCTCATCGGCGAACACGGCGACTATCCGTTTAATGCTTTGCGACAGAAGCTCTATCCGCGCAAAGAACTCTTTGACCAGATAGTGGAGGTCTTTCGAGAGAGTGGGAAAGTCGTTCCCGTTTTCTGTGACAAACATCTTTCGTGGAACCCAGACTGGGCGCTAGAAATGTACAGAACGTCTCAGGAAATGGCGATCCCCTTCTTCGCAGGATCGAGCCTACCATTTGTTGGGCTTATTCCCCCCGTACCGGACCTTAGTGGAAAAGAGATCGCGGAGTATGTCGGGCTGTTCTATGTGGGACCAGAAGCCTATGGGTTCCACAGTCTTGAGCTGATGCAATCTTTAATAGAGCGGCGACCGGGTGGTGAATCGGGCATTCGGCGCGTGACCGCCTATACGGGCGATCAGGTGGCGGAGGCGATGGCACAAGGTGCATGGTCGAGAGACCTGTTTGATGCTGCCCTCGCGGTCACTGAGAGGAAAGGTGCAGGTGACTGGCGCGAGAACTGCCGAGATTTTGTGAGCTACGAAGAGACTATTGGTCCTAGCGCTTTGGTATTGGAACACGTCGATGGCTTCCGCTCCGCGCATATTATGTTGGGCGGGCATCTCGAAGATTTTACCGCCGCCTTACGCCTTAACGATGGAACGGTTTTTGCTGGCTCTAGTGCGAACGGCGGGCAGGATAGTTTTTATGGGCATTTTGCCGCCTTGGATGCACGTATCGAACAGCTTTTCCTTACCGGAAAGCCACCCATTCCACTGGAACGCACCTTGCTGACGACGCTCACAATCGCGGCTTGCATGAACGCCTTGCAGACACCCGGAATCTCGTGTGACACTCCAGAGCTTTGTCTCAGCTATACTTGGTAGTTCATGAGAAAGGCTTGCTCAGGTTTTCTCTTTTAGTGTTTTCTGTGCGCTTCAAGGCTCGTAATGGTACTCGACAAGACGCTCGTTTTCATCAAACCCCAAGCTTACGCCACTGGACATAAAATAATCTGTCCAATAATGCAGAGTCGTCTTCGATTTCCCTGTGGGGTGTTTTGGAGGCTGGTG
>CAMCUQ010000044.1 GCA_945878775.1 Chthonomonas calidirosea | reverse complement strand
TATACCGTCTAAGGCTACCTCTAACCTATACGCTGCGTAAGGTGAGTTACTGAGATTGCTACACAGATGGCGCGACCAGACGGCTGGGTCGATCTGACTACGGCGGAGGATATACTCGGCAATAAGGCACCCAATGAACTCAAGACGCTAAAGGGGCATCTTGAGTGCCAAACAATGAAGGAGTTGCTGTTGGTAATAGAGGGCTTTGAGGTGCTAGAGGAACGCATCTCTGAGGGAGGTGTTCGCGCATTGTATCGAGTGAAGCCCGAGCAGATTATAGATACAGCCGTCATCTAATCAATAGTAGCAATCCTGCTCCACAAAATAGTGCAAAAAAGGGCGAACAATCTGCTTTGCAGGGGCGTCAAACGAAAGGTTGATAGGTTCTACACAAAAAACTGCATAGAGGTCCCGAAAACGTTGCCGTATTGCGCGTAAACCCTTGAATGTCTGTTCATGGAGAACAATTTATGACGACCCTAGAGACCCCAGCCCCATCCTTAGAAGCGATCCGACTACGCTATCAAAACGTAGTAGAGACTCTGATCACAAAACTCAAACAAGACCCCTACGTGCTTGCCGTTGTACTCTATGGGAGTGTCGCCTACGATGTCGTGTGGGAAAAAAGCGATATAGACCTCTGCATCATCACTCAAGAAACACGAATCAAAACCTCCGAAATGGTCATGGTAGAGGATAGCATCAATATCCATGCCAGTGTCATCACCCGCTCCGAGTTCAAAAAAGAGCTAGAGGGTTCCGTACAAGGCTCTTTTCTCCACTCTATGTATATGAGAGGGCAACTCCTCTTTACACGAGACGAGGCTTTAGAGGAACTATGGGCAAATCGCCGCCATTTTGGGGAGCGAGACCGAGAGATTAGCCTCCTGCTAGCCGCCATTACGCCGATAGCCTGCCTCCCAAAAGCCAAAAAATGGCTCTTCGCCCGCAACAACCCCCACTACAGTTTCGTCTGGATACTATCGGGACTCAATGGGCTTGCCAAAATTGAGACCATTCTGGCAGGAGAGCTTCCGGGGCGCGAAGTCCTCGCGCAAGCGCTTCGCCATAATGCCCCCTTCTTCCAATCTCTCTACATCGACCTAGTCGATAGCCCCAAAACCCCAGAACGAATCAGCACGGCTCTTACCCAATATGAAAACTACCTCAGAGACCGCGCCACCACCGTATTTCGCCCCCTCTTTAACTACCTGGCAGAAGCAGAGGGACCCCGTTCTGCACGAGAGATCAATTCCGATTTCAAAAAGCAGATGGGCATCGAAGGAGCCTTTTTCCTTTGCGAATGGTTGGCAGATGAAGGTTTCATACAAAAGATCGCGCTTCCAGCACGTCTCACCGAAAAAAGCAAAGTGGATGTAGAAGAAGCTGCCTTCTATTATGACGGCTCCCCCCTTTAATCTCAACTTGTGTGCCAAGCTACCGAAAGGAGTCCCTCTTGCGAACCACCATTGCGATTCAGGGCGCACGTGAGCATAACCTCAAAGATGTCTCTCTGGAAATCCCACGCGATCAGCTTGTGGTCTTTACGGGCGTCAGCGGGTCGGGGAAATCCTCCCTCGCATTCGACACAATCTATGCCGAAGGGCAACGTCGCTACCTCGAATCTCTCTCCTCGTTTGTTCGCCATTTTGTGGATCAGGTGCAGAAGCCCAAAGTTGCCTTTGTACATGGTCTCTCGCCTGTCGTCTCTATCGGTCAAAAGACCGTCACACGAAGCCCGCGTTCCACCGTTGGAACCATGACAGACATCGCCGGATACCTAAACCTGCTCTTCTCAACGGTGGGGCTAGGACATTGCCCCTACTGTGCAGAGACACTCATGCCCCGCACCCTCACCCAAATTACCGAGCGAATAATGGCTCTGCCCACTGGAACTCAAGTGGAGTTACGCGCTCCGCTCTTTCCCGTCTATGGAGAAGACCTCGATTTCCTGTTCACCGAAATTCGGAAACGAGGGCATCGAAAGGTCTATATCGAGGGAGTTCCGCACGACATTAGCGAGAATCTGGATATTGATGAGACGCGCCAATACCGTATGGAGGTTGTTGTAGACACTCTGCGCGTGCGTCCCAATCTGGAAAAATCGATTAAAGCCTCGGTAGAGGCGGGGTTGAGCGTAGGAGAGCGTTTCCTCTCGGTGCATCTCCCCACTGGGGAGTTTTTACCCGACTTTGGTTGCTCTCAGCACGGCTTTTGTATGGGGGGGCTCTCCTCCGAAGATTTTATGTTCAATAACCCCCAGAGTGCCTGTCGCACCTGCGTGGGGTTAGGAACCTACCTCCAAGTGCATCCTGATCTCCTTGTTCCCGACAAACGCCGTAGCATTATGGGTGGCGCGTTTATTCCGCAAGCGTTTCGCTATAATCGGGATACTTGGGACGGCAAAATGATGTACAGCCTCTCTGAGAAATACGGTTTCAGCCTAGAGACCCCTTTTGCCGAACTGCCCGCTTCTGTAGTCGAGCTCCTCCTTCATGGCTCACGCGGAGAGAAGTTCACGTTACAGAGACCGCCGGGGGCAAAAGAGGACAAGTACGGAGGGCAAGAGTTCAAATTTGATGGCATCATCACACGGATAGAGCGTCAATACCGCCGCTATCGCCAACAGCAGACGGCGCACTCCTACATGGAGGACTACCTCAACAAAGTGATGGTCGAACATCGCTGCCCCGACTGTCTGGGGGCGCGTATCCGCTCACAACGCCTGCTCGTGACCGTTGGTGGCAAAAACCTCAATGAGCTGAGCGAGGAGAACTTCGCAGAGCTACGTGTTTTCCTGCAAGGCTTGGAGCTTGAAGGTAGAGGGCGCGAAGCCGGGCTAGAGATTTTGCAAGAGATTCAATCTCGCCTCAATCTTCTATTGGGTATTTGGTTAGACTACCTCAACTTCAATCGCAAATCGAGTACCCTGTCGGGAGGCGAATCACAGCGTATTCGGCTCTCCACACAGATCGGGTCGGGACTCATGGGAATGCTCTACGTGTTGGACGAACCCTCGATAGGTCTCCACCCAAAAGACACCGCCAAGCTGATTGAGACGCTACATCGTCTCCGCGATTTAGGAAACACGGTGCTGGTTGTGGAGCATGATGACGATACGATTCGTGCCGCCGACTGGATCGTGGAGATGGGTCCCGGAGCGGGAATCCATGGGGGGCAGGTCGTGGCGCAGGGGCGAGTGGAGGACATTCTACAACACCCAACCTCGCTCACGGGGCAGTTTCTGAGTGGCAGGAAACAGATCGCCATTCCTAGCACCCGCCGCAAAGGGAACGGCAAATCGCTGGTGGTGCGTGGAGCGCGAGAGAACAACCTGAAGAATCTGGATGTGGAATTCCCTCTCGGCGCACTGATCTGCGTGACGGGAGCCTCTGGCTCTGGGAAGAGTTCGCTGGTCAATGAGATTCTCTACAAGCGGCTACATGCACGGTTTTTGGACAGCCGTACCCTGCCTGGAGAGCACGATTCGATAGAGGGACTGGAACATGTGAAGGATGTTATTCGGATCGATCAGTCTCCTATTGGTCGTACTCCACGCTCCAATCCGGCAACCTATGTCGGCTTTTACGACGACATTCGGCGTCTGTTTGCAGAAATCCCCGAAGCCAAAGAGCGCAACTACACGGCAACCCGCTTCTCGTTTAATGTGAAGGGCGGACGGTGTGAGGAGTGCGCGGGGCAAGGCTTCATCACGACCCACCTTTCCTTTATGCCCGATGTAGAGGCTCCTTGTGAAGTCTGCAAAGGGACTCGCTACAATGCCGAGACGCTGGAGATCACCTACAAAGGCAAAAGCATTTCTGAGGTACTCGATCTCTCTCTCGAGGATGGAGTCGATTTCTTCAAAGACTATCCTGCCATTAGTCGTAAGATCGATGTCCTGAATCGGCTTGGGTTGGGATATATCACGTTAGGGCAATCTGCAACGACCCTCAGCGGAGGGGAGGCACAGCGGGTTAAGCTGGCAATGGAACTGAGCAAGCTTAAGCGAGGTGGGCAGATCGTCTATATCCTAGATGAGCCTACGACAGGACTCCATCTTGCCGACATTCAACGCTTGATCGAATGCCTGAATAGGCTTGTGGAGGCAGGACACAGTGTCATTGTCATTGAGCATCATATGGAGGTGATTAAAACGGCAGATTGGGTGATCGATTTGGGACCAGAAGGCGGACATAGCGGAGGAGAGATACTCTGTACAGGAACCCCCGAAGAGATTGCTCAGTGTCCTTCCTCCTATACAGGGCAGGCTCTTAAGACATATCTTCCGAGGTAATCAGTCTCTGGCTAGCGAGAAGGCTCTTAATTTTCCTTTCTCGCACTCCCTATTTGTTTGTCGCCAAAAATGCTCGATTCTGACTTCTTGCCAAAGAGGAGTAGAATAGAGTATAATGGAAAAGAAGGTGGTGGAACAATCCAGCAGATACCACGCCTTCCGAAGTTCTCTCCGGGGCTTTCAACCCCGTGTCTCTAGAGTACACAAGGAGTTTTAGAAAGCATGGCAACACTGGAAACCCTGACTCCCGCAGTCACCCTCTCCGAATCGGCAGCATTACAGATTCGTGACCTATTGGAGAGTAACGGCAAAACCGACTCGGCTCTGCGCGTCTTCGTGCAAGGCGGAGGATGTTCTGGTCTCAACTATGGCATGGCACTGGATGATGAAATAGATGAGGGCGATTTCGTTTACTCCTATTTTGGAGTGAAAATCGCGATTGACCCCATGAGCTATAACTATATCAAAGGCGCGTCTATCGACTTCATAGAGGACGAGATGGGCGGCGGCTTTAAGATCGATAACCCGAACGCGATGCGCTCTTGCGGTTGCGGAAGCTCCTTCTCCACAGAAGAGGGCGAAAGCAGTGGCGGGAGTTGTGGTTCTGGCGGCGGCGGTGGTGGCTGTGGCTCCGGTTGCGGCTGCAAATAGTTCGCCAAAGCGAACCACAAACAAAAACTAAATAACTCTCTGCGCTAGGGGTGCTGTAATGGCTGAGAGAGCAGATTCTCTGCTCAACCCTGACGACCTGATTCGGATAATGCCGACGGAGGAAAGCGACAGTGTGCAGATGGGCGTAATACGTCTTAATGCCGCTTCTTCTTGATACTTTCGGAAGAGGCGGCATTCTGTTTTGAGGGTTTAAGTTGGCGCAATGAGAGAACACGACTACCGAGAGGATACAAACATCATGTCAAAAACCACTCCACGCGCCTTCACACTCATCGAGCTTCTCGTTGTCATCGCCATTATCGCGATACTTGCAGCGATTCTCTTTCCCGTCTTTGCACAGGCAAGGGAGCAGGCAAGAGCCGCCGCCTGCACCTCAAACACACGCCAAATTGGAATGGCGACCATGATGTATGTGCAGGACTACGACGAGACGATGCCGATCTTTTATGCCTACAACACCAAAACCCCCACGGGCGAACGCGCATGGGCAGGAGACCCTCCTCACAAAGGAATAGAGGTTCTTGTCATGCCCTACGTGAAGAACCAACAGATATTCCGTTGCCCGAATGATAACGGAGGCGCAGGGCTGAACGATCCCGATTACGGTTGCCCCAGTGTCGCAACCTATCACGCCTGCTATGGCTCCAGTTATCGCTTCAATCGGGGAAGTTTTTCCACCATCGCTCAAGAATCGAGCCAAAATAACTTCCTCTACGACACCAATCGCCTCATTCGCCAATCTATGTTTGCACTCCCCGCCGAAACCCGCATTATGCGGGATGAGATGCTTCCGTGGTTTGGCGTGTTCGACAAATACGGCTACCTTCCCACATGGTACACACGTTGGCACGTGCGAGGTGGAGGAATCGTCTATGCCGATGGACACTCTAAGTTCGCCGTAAGCAATGGAGATTTCGACAAACAGGTTGTCTGTGTGGATGGAGGGCGCAGTGATGACGCCGATCCAAATGCCTCTACAGATGGCAACGCCTATGGAACCAACTACGGCATCTGCGACTAAGTCAGTAACCCTAAAATTTAGCGTATTCGATTTGGGGAGGTTTAAGCCCCCCCTGTTCTACGGACACCCCTGAGCCCCGTTTGGGAGAAGGGCTTGATAGTGAAGTGGTTGCGTTGAGGCTAGAGAGAAACGCTGATCTGCACCCTAACAGACTAGTAGTAGGAGTTATGTGATGTACTTTACCCTTTACAGAGCGTCTTTACGTTTATTGCCTCTCCTATGTCTTCTGAGCATGAGTCTTCAGAGTATGACAGGGTGTTCTGCACGTCCACGTGCCGCTGTGGTGAAGCACAGAGAGCAAGCAAACCCTTCTCCAAACTCACCAACTCTCCCCATCACGAAACAGCAAGGTTTGGTTATTGCCGATCCTGTCTGTGAAGGCAAGTCGCTAAATAACCTCTCCGCAGGTATTGGACGCTGGCTCCACTTTACAAGTGGCGGGCAAGCAGAACTGGGCGCAACTCCTGCTTGGATGTCTATGCTTCGAGGAAAATATCGACTAGGCAAGCAGAACCTCCAACTCTCTGTAGCAGAGGCAGAGCAGATGTCCAGATGGATAGGGGGAACTCACTTTGCCGTCGGAACCCTCTCTGGTGAAAATGCGCTCACTCTCACCTACCGCCTCTATGAAACCTCTGGCTCCAAGCCTGTAGGAACTCCCATTAGCCTCACTGGGACGGCTGAAGAGATCACTCAAGGACTGCCTACGGTCGCACGCAAACTGTGTGAACAGGTAGGAGTTGTTGCCCCTCATATTCCAGAGAAAATTGAACTCTCGTCGCAGGAACTAAGCCAGATTGGGGAGTTGGCATGGACAGATAGCCTTTACTACACCTCTATAAAGACACATTCTGTGCGTGCTATTGCAGAACGCTCTCCTGTGGCAGGGATTATCCTGCTAACCAACTATGCCTACCGGAACCCCAATATCGCCTACACACTTGCCTTGTCTCTCTTTAAACTTGCCCCTGATCATCCCTTCGTGTTTATGATGGCAGAAGAATATATGCCCAATCTACTGATGCAGAGCGTAGAGAGGCTTAAAGCACTCCGCCAAAAATACCCCAGTAACTACTCTTACACGCACGCTCACATTTGGCTCTTGCGTCGTAAGAGGGAGTATCAGGACGCCAAGAAGATGGCTGAACACGCCGTACAGTGTGCGCCTGAAAACCCTGATGCGTGGGTGTTACTAGCGGCAACAATCTCCGACACTGCACAAGCTGTCCGCCATTCACGTTTTCCCGGAGAGATGACGCCTGAAGAGCAAAAAACAGTGTTTGATATCTATCCCAAGTGGGAAGAGGCACTTACACGTGCCAACACAATTGACCCCGGCTATGGCAAAGTGTGGTGGCGGCTTTCTGTTGCCGCGGCGTTCAATGGCAATGGTGAGCTTGCTGATACGGCATTCTGGAAGGCAGTTGCAGCGCAAAAAGAGATGGCAGGTGTATACGCATGGGGCTTTGAGTTATACCACCCCAAGTGGTATGGAGACCCTGCAAAGCTCAAGAAGATCGCAGAAGTGGCATCAGGAGTCGCCTATAGCAACCCAAATGCGGCTATTGAAGTCGTAGGTGTCCTCCGCGACAACGGATTTCCTGACCTTGCAAAGCAACTTGCCCGCAAAACGCTCTCACGTCTCGAACAAGCTATTCGCGAGCACCCTGAAGATGGGTATGCTCATTACGATTATGCACGTACTATAGGCTATTTGGAACACAAAGAGACCATGTTAAAAGAGTATCGAGAAGCGGTTCGACTCCTTCCAGAACTGCCCTCAATACATGATGAATTGACCATGACACTCCTCAACCTCAATCAACTTGCCCAAGCAGAAGCATCCGCACGGGAGTTGGTCAAACTGCATCCCGATAAGGCAATGTATCAGTATAGGTTGGGGTTTGTGCTTCATCATCTGAAAAAGATGAAAGAGGCGGAAGCCCCTCTTGCCGAAGCAGTACGGCTTGCCCCAGGGTTTGTGGCGGCGCGGGGCATCTATGCACAAGTATTGATGGAACTAGGGAAACAGGAACAGGCATTTGCAGAATACGACAAAGTGATGGAGGTCAGCAAAGATTGGACGGTTCGGCTCAACTATGCCATGCTCTTGGTAAAGGCAAAACAGCCCGATAAGGCGATCCCCCTGCTTAAAATTTCTGAGCGTTTTCAGAGCAAGGAAGTTTGGGTGCATATCACTCTTTCCGATGCCTATCTCCAAAAGAAAGACTTTCAGCAGTCTGCCCAATCTATGCGCAAGATAGTTCGCATTATGCCAAAAGATGGTGAAGCACATCTCAAATTAGGAAACCGTCTCCTAGAAACAGGCTTCAAAGAAGAGGCGCGGAAAGAGTGGAAAATCGCGCAACAACTCGATCCCAAAGGGGATTCTGGTAAAGAGGCTCTCAAGATGCTAAACACAAACCCCTAACGGTCTGTTAGGGTGCAGAGCAGTATTTCTCTCTAGCCTCAACGCTACCACTTCACTATCAAGCCCTTCTCCCAAACGGGGTTCAGGGGTGTCCGTAGAACAGGGGGGCTTAAACCTCCCCAAATCGAATACGCCAATGTTTATCTTAACAGGCTATGCTAAGGGCAAACAATGCGAGTACTGATTTTAGCAAATGGAGAGACGCCTTCGCTCTCCCTTGCCCGACGCTTGGTGCGAGAGCATGATCTCATCTTGGCAACCGACGGGGCGGCACATCGCGCTTCCGCATTAGGAATCATTCCCCATATTGTCTGCGGGGATTTCGACTCTGTCATGCTCGATCAGGCGCAAAAAGAGCTTCCTCACACCACTTTCATCCCGACACCCAATCAGGATCGCGCCGATCTAGAGAAGGCGATTCATCTGGTGCAGGAACGAGGGGCAAAGACCGTCACGATAACGGGAGCAGGGGGCGGAAGAATAGACCACCAACTCGCAAACTTTGCCCTTCTTCTGCGCTATCATACTGAATTGAATCTCTCCATTGTTGATGATCTCTCTTCGGTCTGTGCCGTTTCAGAGGAGATCACAATTCCCACGCGCCCCGGCGACACCATCTCGCTTATCTCTCCATCCGGTTCCGCAAGAGTCAGTCTTACTGGGGTACAGTGGGAACTCTCCGATTATCTCTTGCCCGTTGGCACTATGGGAGTGAGCAACGTGGCGCAAGCGGAACAGGTGCGCCTACAGGTGGCGGGGGGCGTAATCCTGCTTTGCCATCTTCCCCAACAAGAGCGTGGAACATGAACCCCATTCGCGCCCACCTTCAGCCTCTCGACTGGTCTCTGCTCGCACTCTATCTTTCTTTCCTGATCGTAGTGGGTTTTTGGAGGCGCAAGGAGACGACGGAAGACTACTTGATAGCGGGGCGAAGCCTCAGCCTTCCGATCTTTGTTGCCACGTTAGTCGCCACATGGTACGGAGGAATTCTGGGGGCAGGGGAGTTCGTCTATTGGGATGGTTTGGCGGCGTGGGCTTCCAACGGTCTGCCCTACTACCTCTTCGCGATACTCTTCGCTGTTTTCTTGGCGCGAAAGGTGCGGGGAGGTGCAGAGCATATCTACACGATACCAGACAAATTTGCGGAGATATACGATAGGCGCACGGCACTGCTTGCCGCCGCTTTTGCTTTTATCTACGCCAGTCCCGCGCAGTACATTTTGATGACGGGGACGCTCTTGCAGGTTCTCTTTGGTTGGCAATTGCTTCCCGCCATGATAGTCGGTATGCTTTTCTCGGTGATCTATGTGTTTCGGGGGGGATTTCTGTCGGATGTGCGGGTCAACACGCTTCAGTTTCTGCTGATGTTTATGGGCTTTTTGGCGATGACGGGAATTTGCCTCAGCAAGTTCGGGGGCTACGGTTTTCTGGCATCCACTACCACGCTACCCGCAACCCACAAGACGCTGATAGGCACACATGACCTGGGTTGGCTGGCGACATGGTTCTTTATCGCCCTCATGACTCTTACCGATCCGGGCTTTCATCAGCGGTGCTCTGCCGCACGTACCCCGCGTGTTGCCATGGGGGGTATCTGTGTCGCTGTCCTCTGCTGGATGTTGTTTGATACTCTCACGACGACGACAGGGCTTTTTGCCCGCGCCCTGCTTCCCAACCTCACCGACGGCAAAATGGCATATCCTGCCCTTGCCGAGCAGGTGCTACCCACGGGTATTAAGGGGCTTTTCTATGTGGGAATGTTGGCTCCAGTCATGGCGAGCACTGTCTCCTACACATTTATCTCTGCCATGACCATTGGGCGTGACTTTATTTGGCGTTGGCGACGAGAGACCGACGAAGCCCATATTCCAAACTATACCCGTGTCGGCTTGATCTTCTCGTCGTTGCTTGCCATCTCTATTGCGATGCTGGTTCCCTCCGTCGTCGCCCAATGGTTTCTCTTGGGGAATCTCTTTGTGCCGGGGATGCTCCTGCCCATTCTAGGAGCCTATAATGCGCGTTGGCGCGCTACCGCCTCCTTCACCCTCGCTTCGATGGTTTGCGGAGTGGGTACCGCGCTTCTTTGGCTACTCATTGGTGTGAAAAAGGGGGGACTGCTAGACCCACACTATCCGTTTAGCTTTCCTCCCATGCTTCCCGGCTTGCTCGTCGCTGCCGCGCTCTATGGGCTTGGCGTTCGCGCTTCTCGACGCTAGTTTTATGGGTGCTGTCAAAGAGATCGTAAGGCGCGGTAGAATCGCTTTTTTGCGAATTTGCGTAACATTTAGGAGTAGGGTTCTTCAAACAAGGTACTTTTGTGTCGTGCCCATTGTTTCCGAGGCACATACCGTTAGGAGTAGATGTGATCCCTCTCTTTGCGATCCGAAAACCTTTTTGCCTGGCGTTCTGTCTGCTAGCAATCCCATTAGCACTCTCTAGGGGGCTGAATGCACAGGAGAAACCCGCGCCACTGAAGCGCGTCTCCCTGCTTGCTCCCCTATTGGGTCTCTCGGAGTTGCCTCTTCAGCCTTGGGGGGCGTATTCACGACTGCATCGTGCGCCTTGCTTTCTGACAGACCGCACGCAGGCACACCTTTTCACTTTCCCCATTGTTGTGGGGCAGAGGCGCAGTGAAACCCTCCTGCCCGTCACAGGAAAGCGTTCTGTATTGGGGCAGGAGAAGCGGGTTTTTGAGCGATTTAGCCTCGGTTTGGCTCCGCTAATGCCCGCTACTATTACGGATGAACCCCTTTCTGCCACTGGCGCACTTGCCAATAGGAAAGCGACTCCCATCGCTGCAAACACACGGGGTATCTATTGGGAGGAGCGAATACCGTTTTTGCCTGCCAAGCGAACGGGAACCGAGCGCCTTTTTGGGGTGAATCCGACCGAACCTTTTTGGGGAGAGGGAGAGGCGCAGGTTGTCTGGTTTCCCGCAAACGCCGAGCCTGTGACGGAGGGGGTTCTCTTTCGAGTTACGCTCACCAACCGCTCTCAAGCCCGTCAAACGTGGTTCATCGATCTACTTGGGGGGATAGACGCTTCGGAGAAGGGGCTTCCCCTTGAGAAACTCCATATCACAAAAGACCCTAACACAGGAGCGCCTCTGCTTCAGCATGAGAACTCGCCAGTGGTCTTTGCGTTGGCGGCTCGCTCTGCTCCCTTTGTGCAACAGGCTTGGCTGGTAAAGTCGGACTGGATGCAACACCCTGAATCGACTCTCGACTCTAATGGGATTCTTCAACCCAAAGAGAGAGCGAAGGAGGGAGAGCAGACGCCGGCATGGGGGATGCTCACAGTAGATAATATTCGGCTTGCTCCGGGAGAGAAGCGAACCATCACTTTGGCAGTAGGGGCGGGTAAAGATGCGGAATCGGCACAGGAGTCGGCACAGACTCTACTTGCTTTGGTGGAGGAGACTTTGCCGAATGGGAAACCTCGCACGGAGCCAGGGTTGGCAAAGCAGGCAGAACAGGCACAGCAAACTTATGGCTTCAAGACCGGAAGCCCCCTCTTTGATGGACTGATAGCACAATCGTTTTTGAATATTTTGCAGGCAGATATGCGGCGTGTGGGGGTCGCCTCACGGGAGATAGGAGCCGACGCGACTGAGGCGAGCTACTATCCCGCGCTCAGCGGTTTGACGGCTCTCTCCTGGATACCGCTGCGCCCTGAGTGGGCTGTCGTTCAAACAAACTCCTACCTATTGGCACAGTTAGACCCAAATCGTCCAATCACAAATGCACAATCTATTCCACCAACCTCCCTCTTTGCCCTATGGGAGTTGTATCAAGAGACGCACGACCGAGACCTTTTGGAAAAAGGATTCCCCGCTGCTCAACGACGCTATCAAGAGCTGCTGGACTCTGGACGCCTAGAGAAAGGGCAGTCCCTCTATCGCTGGTCTTCTCCCTCCGCTCTCGCGCAGTCTCAATTGACTCGTCCCCTTTCTGGCTTAGCAAGATCGAACGCCTTTCATCCCGAATACAGTGCCTTCGTTTACAGAGCATCCCGCACTATGGAGCGGATGGCGGGGGTGCTAGGGTTGCCCGAAAAGGAAGAGTATCGAAAAGAGCGGGAAGCCACGGCAAAGGCACTCAATGAGACGCTTTGGGATAGGAGCAGAGGAGCGTATCAACCAAAATCGAATGGGGAAGCACTCTCTTCTCAGGAGACCGATTCGCTGGTCAACCTACTCCCTCTTATCTGTGGCGCGGACGCCATTCCCTCGGAGAGGTTTAAGGCACTCCTTCAACAACTCAAAGACCCCGAAACCTTTTGGAGCAAATCGGGTCTGCGGAGCCTCTCACGCCGTTCTCTGGGCTATAGTCCTGAACAGCAGGGGCGTGGGGGAATCTCATTTGGGTTGAACTGGATGCTATGGCGTTCCCTACTGGATTGGGGCGAAATAGCCCTTGCAGAGGAGTTGGCAAGCAATATCCTGACGGCGTATTCCCATGCCAGTGAGACCTGCGGAGGGTATCCAGAGTGGTTGCACGGCGAGACGGGCGCACCGCAGGGAGCAAGAGACTACTCCGGCGATTCTTGCATTCTCTGGCTTCTTCAGATGGCGTATCACAAACCCGGCACGGTTTCGACAGGCTGGGAAGGATCGGTCATTAGCCACTACTACGATGCAACTCAAGATGTGGCGCGTGTCGCTCTCCGTATCCCAGAGGAGGGCGGGCATGGTTTTCTGCTCGTTGCCATGGGGCGCCCCAATGGAACGTATCGTCTTCAGGAGGCAAAGACGGGTACTATTAAGGCAAGTGCGAAGGGAGTGGTGGCTATTCCGGTTCCTCTTGGGGCGGGACTCCACTCTTTTGAGATAGTACCTACCCCCGAAGGAGAGAATAAATCGTCGTGAGAGAGAGATGTTGGCGTGTGCTGAAGCTAGGAATGGTGCTTTGCGGTATTTTTGTTATGGGGTGTCGGCGTCCTAATCTCCCCGGCAGAGCCGATGTACCAGCACTCTCTCCCCCTTCTCTACCTATTTTTCGCGATGTGAATCCCCGTTGGTCACACGATGGCACGCAGATCGCTTTCTTGCGAGAGACCCCAAACAGAGAGCATCAACTCTGCTTGACGGACGCTCTACTGAAAAAGGTGAGTCGACTTCGCTCGCCAGAGGTTCTCTCGCCAGATCGAGATTACGGCTCTGGTCTTGCCCGCTATACCTCTCCAAACACCCTTGCCTTCTCCCCAGACGATAAGCAGATCGTCTTTCCTCGTGTGGATTGGATTGTTGGCAACAGCGGAGAGCATATTCCGGGACTTGGTCTGTGGCTTTATGAGCGACGGAGCGGAGACACCAAGCCCTTAGCAGTGCACCCACCTCGGTACAAAGGAGGGTTTCTTTACTATCGGTATCCGCAGTGGTCACCAAACGGCAAGTATCTCTCGTTTGTGGGAGAGGGTATCTTTGGGCAAAGGACGGTCTTGCTACGCTCCTTCACCCGTTTGAACCCCTCGGACACCGTTGCCTTACCCCTTCTGAGCGAGGATAGCGACTGGGCGATATGGGAGTCTAAACGTCCTGTGGTGACATGGCGCCAGAGCATTCGACGTAGCCCCTCTGTCCCCTTTACCGAAACATTACGACGTGCCATGCCTGGTGGGACTTCAGAGGAGGCTGTGGGGGAGTTTTGGCGTATGTCTCCTTCCGAGATGAAGGTATCTCCCGTGCATCCTCATGCCAGTCATCTCGTCTGGTCTCCCGATGGAACCCTGCTCGCCTTTGCCCTCACTTCCGATCCTCTGGACTTTCAGCGATACGCGATCTGGGCGGTTTCACAGGATGGTAAGAAGGCACGGCGCATCAGTCCAGAGAATGGAAGGGGCTATCTGGCTCCGGTTTGGATAGGTAATGAGCGGATTGGGGCACTCTCTCCCAACAAAGAAGGCACGTTCACAGTGGTCTCGTGGGATATTCGTAGTGGCGCAATGCGCTCTCATGGTACGATTGAGAGTGCCGATTGCGATTGGTCGCCCGATAGAACTCGCATCGCCTATACCAGTGGAACACCAACTTCAACAGGAACGACGTTGCGATTATTTACCCTAAAGCCTTGAATGCCAGAGGCTGTCCTAGTTTCTTGCCGGTTTCAATTTTGAGGGCGATGCGTTCCCCGGAGACCGCTTCGCCCGTTGCTTCCACTGCCGAGGTATTGTTATCTTCCTTAAGGAGTAGCAACGTCTGAGGACAAGGTAGTCATAACGGAATCCTGCCCCTCTTCCTGTTCCCCCATAACGCGAACCGACCAGGCGCGGATACCCCTTGCTCCAGTCAATAGGTATATCATAGGAATGCTTCTCTCTTACTTGTTCGGTGAATATAATGGCTCCGGCACTGGGACCAAAATAGTCACCTGCATTGGACAAGGGGCGATAAAACATCACTTTCAACAGAAGGTACGGTCGGGTGTCGATGTCATGAAAACTGTTCATTGCCTCAGAGACAATATTCTCAGGCATTTTTTGGACACTCTGAGCGAGTTTCAGTAGGTACACCCAATCCTCAGGGGTATAGTCTGTAGGTTTGTGCCACTCCTTTACCTTACCGATTCGCGCCTTGAGTTCCTCGCACCTTTTCTTCTCTTGCTCCGTTTTGACACTGGGCAAGGGCTGAGGCAAGGATGGAACCTTGAACGTCTGTTGCATACAAAAGAGGACAAATCCCAATAAAAACATCGATCACCGTCCCTTCTCAATGGAACCAGAAAACAGAACGTTTGTCGCCGTATCCTGCGCTCCTACCATGAATGCCCTACGACTTATCAACGTCTATGAGGGCTTTGCCCATCTCTGCTCCATAAAGCTCCCAACTGGCGATAACACGATCATCGTAGGGATCGAGGTCGCTATTTTCAATACGCCCATGCTCCTGTAGCCATTGGAAGATACGCGCGACACCTGCCCGAAGCGGAATCGTGTACTCAAAACCGAGATCACGTTTGGCGGCAGCGTTATCGAAGATATTGTTGTACTGAAAATTAATTGCGCAGATATGGGCACGTTTTGCCGTTTTTGCCAGCAGATCGGTGGGAATATGTACCAGTGTGGGCGCAGGCGCACCGATAGCTTCGGCAATAATGGTGTGGTACTGATCCCACGTCAGCCACTCCTCCGCCGTCGTGTGATAACTCTTCCCAAATGTTGCCTCTTGTCCTATAGCGTTTACAAAAGCCCTTGCAACATCGTCCCGATGACAAGATGTCCAGAGCGATTGACCATCTCCGTGTACAACAATGGGCTTGCCTTTTAGAAGTCTGTCGAGATGCTTGCTTCCTCCGCCAAAAGAATGTACCATTGCGCGTCCTTCGCCATAGGTGAAGGCGGGGCGAATGATGGTGAGAGGAAACTCCTTGCGCTCGTGTGCCTGCCAGAGCAATTGCTCACAGAGTTCTTTGTTTTGTGCATAGTCCCATGCTGGCGGCGCGTGTGGCTCCGCCTCAGTGATGGGATAGCGTGAAGCGGGTTTCGCATAGACATCCACGGTGCTACAGACGATGAGATGCCCCACTCTGCCCGCAAAGGCACGGGAGAGGCTTTGCGCCTCTGCCGGCTTGTAACAGATCATATCTATAACGCAGTCCCATGTGCCAACTTGACTCATCTCTTGCTCAAACGTGGCGAAGTCGGTACGATCCCCCGTGAGAATTTTTGCCCTGTTGTCAAAGGGAGAAGCACTTTTTCCACGGTTATAGAGCGTAACATCTTCGCCCTTCTCAAGCAGAAATTGGGTCATAGCGGTGCTAATAAGCCCGGTTCCACCGATAATCAGTATCTTCATGTTCTAGAGTGTTTTCCTTGGTTATGCGTATTGGATCGCTTCGGGCTGTCCACTGAGAATGCTACGGTAGGCGGCTTCCGCCATTGCCACATTCACGCGTCCTGTCTCACCTGTAAAGAGAGGGGGGGTGTCTTGCTCCACCCAATCGAGGAAGGAGATAAGCTCTCGCGCATAGGGGTCTCCGTAATGTTGGAGTTCACTGGCACTGATGACGGTGGCTTCTGAGGCATCGAAGGCACGGTACTTCAACTCTCCCCCAAAACCCCCGTGAATCATACTCCCCTGTGTGGCTTGAATGTGGACGCGATACTCTCCCACAGAGGAGGCGTTGCTACTATGAAGTAGCCCCAACGCCCCATTCTTGAAGCGTATCTGCACAAAGAGCGAATCGAGGACATCGCCCCAAGCGTTGATATGGTGCGCCTGTGCAAAGACGCTCTCCGGCTCCCCAAAGAGGCAGTAGAGGTAGTCGAGCTCATGGGAGTTCACTTCCAAGAGCAGTCCCCCCGTTTCGGCGTGGTTGCTTCGCCAGCCTTGCTGAAAGAAGTCTCCTCGCCCTGCGCGTGTGATGGAGCAGAGTTTTGGTTCACCCAACATCCCTGCGTCGAGGAGGCGTTTGGATTCTAGAAAGAGAGGAAAGAGGCGTAGCACCTGACCGACGAAGAGTTTGACCCCATGCGTTTTGCAGGTCTCGATCATACGGTTACAGCGTTCAACGGTGGTACAAAGGGGTTTTTCACAGTAGATTGGCTTACCGTTTGGTGCAAGAGCGAGGACATTCTCCTCATGGTAGAGGGGGGGCGAAGCGACAAGATAGAGGTCGAGATCGGTGCGTGTAATGAACTCCTCTAGAGTGGTAATGGGGTTGCCACCAAAACGCTCTATCGCCTTTTGAAGGGCTTCGGGGTTTGGGTCACAGATAGCGGCGATCTCTACCCGCTCCATCTTCTCTAAGTGTTTCAGGAGTCCTGTTGCCATTTGCCCACAACCGAGGACGCCTAGTCGGAATCGCTTGCTCATAAACCTCTCTCCTTTGATCTGGTCTTGTAGGGTGTGATGGTGTTAAGTTCGACAGGAGGGGGGAGTTTTCCCCTGTGGGAGTGAGAAAGCAGGCACGAAAAAGCGGAGCCGAAAAGAATCGGCTCCGCTTTTTGTTTACTAGGCGCATTTTTTTTCTAGTGTCGAATAAGCTCTTGGGGTCCGTAATGGCGCAACTTCTTGAGGGCGCGGAGTTCTATCTGGCGGACTCTCTCACGGGTGACTTTGAGGCGGAAGCCCACCTCTTCTAGGGTACGCGCATAGCCATCGTCGAGTCCGAAGCGCATTCGAAGAACGTCTTTCTCACGGTCTGTGAGTTTGTTCAGGACTTCGTCTATCTGCTCTCGGCGAATGAGGTTCAGGGTCGCTTCTGAGGGAGAGATAGCCGAGTGAGACTGAATGAAATCGGAAAGTTGACTGTTGTCTTTTTCGCCGACGGGAGTCTCTAGGGAGAGTGGTTCCATGGCGATTCGCATGATCTCATTGACTCGGTCAACAGGTATCTCAAGCTCGCGTGCTATCTCGTCAACGGTTGGGTCTCGAAGGAGTTGCTGGCGTAGTCGGCTAGAGGCTTTGACGATCTTGTGAATAATCTCAGCGACGTAGACGGGGATTCGGATAGTGCGTCCTTGGTTGATGATTGCGCGTGCAATGGCACGTCGTATCCACCATGTGGCGTAGGTGCTGAAGCGGTATCCTTTGCTGGGGTCGAACTTTTCGACGGCGCGAATAAGCCCTATGTTTCCCTCTTGGATGAGGTCGGGGAGGGGGATACCTCGAACGCTATACTTCTTTGCAATGGAGACAACGAGACGAAGGTTTGCTTCGGTGAGTTTGTCTTTTGCGGCTTTGTCGCCCCGTTGGACGGCTTTTGCGAGTCGTATTTCTTCTTCTGCGGTGAGGAGTTGGGCTCCTCTAGCACGACACATCCAGACTTGCAGGCTCTCATCGTTTCTGGCACTGGTGTCGCGTCCTCCGAAAAGGCTAGTGACGGCTTCTGTTCCGAGGTCGTCGTTTTCGGGAAGGAAGGCAGTGGGTTCTACGGAGTCCTCAGAGTCGCCAAAAGTGTCAGCAGAATGCAACATTTCGGGGTCATCAAGAGGCAGGAGGTCGTCGGCGGAATCGGTCTCAAATACATCATCCTCGTCGACGGGAAGGGGACTAGGCTGGAAGGCACCCGGAGTAAGTCGGTGGCTTTGGGGTCGTTCCAGAATCGCGGTATCGTCGCTCATGAATGCCACTCCTCTTGGGTCAAAATGGGCAAATAGGGTCTTGCCGAATAGGGTATGGCAGGCAGTCAGCAGTATTTGCGAAAATTTTCACATATAGTGCTGGGGAGCGAAAGAGAGGTTCAAATTGGCTTGCAAGCTCAATCTCTCTTCCTTCCCAAATGGTGCACCTTCTCCGGTAGGGTTATTCTACTATCAAACTAATCCTAACCCTGTAAGGTACATCCCTGCCCCTATCTGTAGGGCGCATCCTCCTTGTGGCGGGTGTGTTGCCACATTGGAGAGTCCACGGTCTTGTGGTGGAGCCTAAGCAGAGGACGGAGGCACTCACCCAAGACTTGATAATTCTTTCACAAAGTTTCGCGTTCAAAAAACGAGCGCGTTTTAAGAGTGCAATAGTTCTATTGATTGGTATTATAAGACAGGCTATATGGTTTGTCAAGCGATTTTTTTACGGTTTTCTTAATATTTCTCATTTTGCAGTACATATTCAATTTATGGCAATTTTGCAAGTCATAGCAAAATTCGCAGGGTTCGCAAGATTCTCCTCCTGTCCCTGCCCCTTTTTGAGAGGGAACAGGGACACGGGGAGGGAGTGCTTTTAGATTTCGACCTGCGCGAACGCCTTGGTATCCGAAGATTTTAGGCACGCGAGAATGACGGCTAGAGAGCGGCGTCCCTCTTCTCCGGTGACGGGTGGCTCGGTATCATTAAGAATGGACGAGACGAAGGCATCAATGACTCCAGAGGAGGTTTGGGACTCGTTGGTCTGGAGTTTTCCGACCTCGTAGAACTGCTTTTCCCCGTTGGCGAGGTGTACGATAACGCTGAAGCGGGGATCGGTTCCGAGGCGCATCTGTCCTTTTTCGCCATAGAGGTAGGTGGCATTGTCCTCGCCGGGATAGTGTGTCCATGAGGCGGTGAGGGTTCCCATTTTGCCTGTGGCGGTGCGGAGAAGGCAGATGGCGTTGTCGTCCACGTCTCCCATCGGTTTGTGGAGGTGTCCCACCATAGAGGCGACTTCGACGATCTCTTCACCGAGTAGGAAGCGGAGAAGGTCTGCCTTGTGGACGCCGAGGTCTCCCATGGAGCCAACAAAGGCGAGCTTTTGGTTGAAAAACCAGCCTGTCGCGCCTTCAATGCTCCAGCTTTCGGGTCCCGGATGGGCGAAGGAGGTGCGGAAGGTGACTATCTTGCCGATGGTTCCGGCTTCGAGTAGCTCTTTTGCTTTGACGTGGAGGTCTGCAAGCCTTTGGTTATGCCCGATCATCAGTTTTTTGCCGGCTTTTGAGGCGGCGGCGATCATGGCATGTGCCTCTTCGTTCGAGGTTGCCATGGGTTTTTCGCAGAGGGTGTGCTTTCCTGCGTTGAGGGCGTCTATGCTGATGGGGGCATGGAGGGCGTTGGGTGTGCAGACGCTTACGGCGTCTATGTCTAGTTTGAGGGCTTCGGAATGGTGACTGAGTGCTTTGGCTCCATATTTGCCGGCGAGCTTTTCGGCACGCGCAATTACGGGGTCTACAAAGGCAACGATCTCTACATTGGGGTTGATTGCGTATTCAGGCGCATGGCGAAAGGTTGCGATACTTCCACTTCCTATAATCGCAACGCGAACTTTGTTTCCCATCTTGGCTGCATCCTTTGATCTGGAGTTGGTTTCTCTCGGCAAGGTGTGACAATAACGGTGGCACACCTGCAAAATGTATCTTCCGCAGACTCTTCGACGGTGCTTTGTGTTCTTCCTCTCTGATTCAATACGTTTTCTTTCATTTTATAGTTTCTTCCTGTGGGAAAGAAGAGGGAGGAGGGCTATGGGGCGTATCCGAGCAGTTGCATTCAATCGGTTTGTATGGCAAAATAACGTCATAGTTTTGAGGGTGCGGGTGTCATAACGGAGCGATGTATACACGACAAGCAGATGGCTCGTGGCGGTACGATGTGGTGAGAGGTTTGGAAGGGATTCTCGTGTTACCTCTGTTGGGAGTTTCGGTTCCGCTTGAAGAGATATATGCTCGTATTGTTTTTATTGCAAAAGCGCATTTGGAGGAGATGACAGGGAAATGAGTGAAGCAGTATTTAAAATTGAAGACCTTGCTACTATTCTCAAGCAGATGAAACAACGGAGGGATAGAGGCAAGTCCACTAAAGGTTGTACGCTACTTATTGGTGCAGGGTGTTCCATCACGGGAAATATCCCTGGGGCGCCCAAAATCATAGAACGCATAAAAGAGGACTACCCCTACCCCTATAGCCAAGTACCCTCTACTTGCCACCCAGAGGAACTCTATGGCGAGTGTATGTCTAAACTGACGACCGATGAACGCCAAGATTTATTTGAGCAACTGAATGAAAAGGCAACCATCAACCAAGCACACCTCTATATCGCAGCACTCATGGAGGCTGGCTATATCAACCGTATAATGAGCGTGAACTTCGACAACCTCCTTGTGCGGGCTTGCGCTTTGGTGCATCTCTTCCCTGCAATTTACGATCTTACTGTTGCGCCAAGTACCGCCGACTATGGGGCAATCGATCAGCAAGCCATCTTCTATCTTCACGGTCAAATTAAAGGCTGATGTTACGCGGTGTTCTTGTAGTTGCTATCAATAAAAGGGTTGTTTTGACGGTAAACTACCTGCATGGACAAAGACTTACTTGATATCTACACCGACTATCTAATCTGCTCTTTCGGGCAAACAACGGCGACAGGACTATCCGCATTGCTCGAAAACGCAGTGAGCCATGACCGTATTACGCGTCTGCTGTCCGGTGCCCCCTTCACATCCGCAGACCTCTGGAAGTATGTCAAACCTTTGGCGAAACAAATCGCCTCAGAAGAGGGTGTTCTTGTGATAGATGACAGTGTCGAAGCCAAACCTTACACGGACGAGAGTGAACTCATCTGTTGGCATTGGGACCATACGGTAGGGAGAAGTGTCAAGGGGATTAACCTCATGACTACTCTCTATCACAGCCAAGGGTTCTCGCTTCCCGTTGCGTTTGAACTCATCAAGAAGCCCGATTTTGTTCTCGACAAAAAAACAGGAAAACAGAAGCGGCAAGCCAAGCAGAGCAAGAATGAACTCTACCGTCAGATGCTTACGACCTGTGTGCGAAACGGCATTGTGTTCCGCTATGTTCTCAATGACATTTGGTTCGCCTCCGCAGAGAACATGGTCTTTGTGATTGACGTTTAGACAAGTGCTGAAGTCTTATTTGTCTTGTTTTTTGCCTTGTAGACGGTCTTGTATCTCGTCGCGGGGGTGACTTTCACTCCCTTTTGCCTCCCTTGCGAATAACCACGCGGTTGGGGCGGACGAGCCGGTGTACC
>CAMCUQ010000043.1 GCA_945878775.1 Chthonomonas calidirosea | reverse complement strand
TTTGGTCAGCCTGCCTGACCTTCCCTTTTCAACCTAAGTCCTCGTTAAGAAATGACTTCGGTGTTATCCCTACTCACAAGGGGAAGGCTTATGCCAAGAAACCAGCCTTCCCTTTTCGACCTAACCCCTGCCCCCGTGGTAGGGGCGCTAGGCACATTCCTCAAACCGCTCCCTCATTCCCTCAACGCCAACGAACCTCAAAAACCTACAAACATGCTCTCCATGGCATACAGAGCCGAGCCGGGGATGTTCTGTCGTCTTTGCTCCAGTAGAGAGACCTCCATGCAGTCGGCATAATGTGCCATTTCAAGCTCAAAATAGGTTATGAGAACTAGGGTTCGGGTTACGGGGAATCTCAAAATGCGGGAACAGTCTGTACTACCACAACGTCAATCTAGTCTCTGAAAACCCGTTACCTCTAGCGCCAACTCATCATCGACAGCATCTGGAAGTGGATCCAAAGTGACGGTCACAGGGTAACCTAGAAGCGCGTTGTACGTAACTTTTGCAACACCGCGCGGTGTGTCCAGAACAGACTGTACTCTTGCAAAAATCTCTTCTATTGTATCATACGTCGCAAACGGGGTAGGATCCACGGAATCCCCCGAGGGCTTTTTTATGGAAAGTGGCACTCCATTACGCACTTCAATCACCACAGGAGTATTATTAAGCGAACAAAAACAGGAGCGTTGAAGCGTAAAACGGTATGATTGAATACCACTGCTTGTCCACTGTGCCTGGTTAAGCAACAGGTCCGCCTGCTCTAGGGGGGCAGCAGCACTACCGTTACTACAACCAGAAAGCAGGATACACTCTGCGAGAGAGGTTGTTGTCAATAGTACGCTCAGGGTGAGCAGAGCAGGAAGGTGCGTTTTCATTGAAGGTTCTCCAGTTCATGCACACAGATACGAAAGGAGTGAGGGTATGCAATATCAATTAAATGCGATTGAGCGCGATGCCTCTCCTCTGTTTTATGCTAAACGTGTAAAACAGAGGAGAGGCATTCTTCCTTCCCTGCGGAGTGTGTGAGCCAGCCGCTAGTGAGGAACCATCAGAGTGAAGGGGTAGACATACGCCTGTAGAAGCACAAGCAACCCAATGATCGCGGCAAGCATGACACTGTGCGGAAGCACAAATTTGAAGATGTCGGCTTCTGAACCCACCTGATCCGTTGCTGCCGTCGCCACACAGATAGACTGGGCGTCTATCATCTTTCCCATCACTCCACCGGAAGAGTTCGCCACAGTGATGAGAGTGGGATTCAACCCGATCTGCATTGCCGTAATCTTTTGGAGGCTCCCGAAGAGCGCGTTACTTCCCGCATCCGTACCCGTCAAAAAGACCCCAAGCCATCCAAGCATCGCCGCAAAGAAGGGATAGGCTACACCTGTATTTTTGAATGCCATTCCCAAAGTAGCATCCAATCCCCCAAGGCGTGTAATCGAACCCAAGCCGAGCATAAAGACGATGGTGGGAACCGGAATCAGCATCTGGTTTGCGGTTCGCTTTACCACAATGCGGAGCTGTTCACGAGTCACTTTCAGGAGTCTGAGCACCATAAGGACAGTCAGGATGACGGGGGTTCCGGGAGTTGTGAGCCAGTTGAACTTGAAGACAGCAGCTTCAAGGGTGTTCTTTTCTACCACAGGAGGAGTCCGCTCTATCTGCTTATCGAGACCAGCAATATGAAGCGTATACATCCCCTTCACGGGACCAATCTCCAAGCTATCGAGCTTCTTCTTATTGACTCCCACCGCCACCATAAGGATGCAGAGCAAGATAAAGGGCATCCATGCCGAGATAGCCTCTTTGAGGGGCATAAGGGGTGCCGTATGTTGTTTTATCAGTGCGTCCGCAACGCTTTCATCGGCTTGCGCTTCTGCGCTTTGAGTCTCATAGCGCCAGATTCGTTTTGGTTTCCAATACCGTAAAAAGGTTCCTGTTATGACCAGAGAAATCAGTCCGCCAGCAAGATCGGTGAGCGGATAGGCACTAGAGTGCGCGAAGATAAATTGACAGAGTGCGAAAGAGCCACCCGCAACCATAATAGCGGGCATGACCTCTTTTGTCTCTTTCCAGCCACACATGCACCGCACAAGCCACAAGGGAACAATACAGGAGAGAATGGGCAGTTGGTTTCCTGCCATATGGCTTAAGGTGCGAATATCGATCCCCGTGACCCCTTCCAAGGTGAGAAGAGGGGTACCAAAACCTCCATACGCGACAGGGGATGTGTTCGCTATAAGGCAAATGCACGCTGCCTGAAACGGTTTGAAGCCAAGTCCTACGAGCATCGCAGCACAGATCGCAACAGGGGTTCCTGCGCCCGCGGCACCCTCCAAAAACGCGCCAAAGCAGAAGGCAATCAGTACTGCTTGAAGCCTATGGTCGGGGGAAAGCCCTGCAACAGATGCTTTGATTCTATCGAAGCATCCCGTCTCAACTGTTATGTTGTAGAGAAGCATCGCCCCTATCAGCACATAACAGATAGGTAATAGGGCAAATAAGGCTCCATTCAGAAAGGCAAGCCCCGCCATAGAGAGGGGCATGCGATAAACAAGCACCGCAACGACAAACGCCGCTATCGCCCCCCCCGCCGCCGCCAGGGGTACAGGGGAACGCTTGATCACCAATAGCGCAAAGAGGACAATAACAGGCAGCGCCGCAAATAGCAAGGAGAGTAGCGGAAAGGCGAGCGGTTGGTAGTTTTGAGTATATATCATAGGACGTTTCGTGGCTCCAAATCGTGGCTATCAGGGTTCTAAAAGGACGCGACGCGTTCGCTCTACGAGGATATTATTATTGGCATCGCGTGCGGTAAGTATCAGCGTATAGGTTCCTGCGGGCAGGTCGTATGTCTCCCACTCTCCATACCACATCGTCCAATGATCGGCACGGGTGACGATATGGGAGTTCTCTCCGTTTTTGACCACATCCCCTCCAGCATTCAAAAGTCGTGCCTCAATCTTCTTCACCACGCCGGAGATCGTCGGTGACAGGCAGGCAATACCGTTAATGCGTCCATAATTGCCGGGAATAGCGGCATCGAAGGCGCAGAGAGCACGACTATAAGGTTTCACGCCACTCATATCGACTTTATCGACAAGAAGAACCCGCCCGTGCGTCGCAGGAGTGCCCACACTGGTGGGCGAACTGTAGGCGAAGGTACGGTGGATACGATGTCCTCCATCGGCACTACCCATCTCAATATCGATTCCGAGGGTTATACCCGCTTTAGGCTGAATTGTGGGGAAGTTTGCCCAAGGGAGTTTGAACTCCATGGTATAGCCATCTGAGGTGCGGACTGCCGCTAGTTGGACGCCCTGCAAAACCAACCCTTTGAAGATGGGCAGGTCTCGAACATGAAAGCGAGGCTTGATCTCATGCCCTGTAATGGCGGTAAAAAAGGCGTGTAGTGTCCCCACTGCCCAGTCAGGCTTACCCAAATCCGCGCCTTGTCGCGCATCAAGATAGAACTCAATGGCGTCTCCATCATAGAGCGCGTTCTCGTCGGAAATATGGGTGGGGTTGGTATCGAGGGCACGAACCCCAATATAGAGGGCGTCCTTGTCCCAAAGGTAGTAGATATGGGTTGCACGATTGACCATATCGGGGTGGGTACTGTTCAGGGGAGTGACAAAAGCCCCTTCCCATTCCTCCAATTTGCCATCGATAGTGATAGCGTGTTGGGCTTTGGAAATCAAGCCGACAAGGGGCTTCTCCTCCGCAACTGCGGCTTGGGCGAAGATCAGTAAAAATAGTGCAAAAATCCCGCAACGTTGCCAAGAGATCATCTCTCTATGTACTCCCTTTCTGTACGTAGGGGTGTATACTCGAAAACCTCCGCTGTTTCCTGCCAAACTCACGAAAAAACTTCGTTCGTGTCACAATGTAGCTTAAGAACCAAGCCAAAGGGCTATTTATGCCCCCCAAAATACGATGGATAGGAGCATATGAAGAATGGCTTCAGAAGTGTCTCTTTCAGAATTGGAGGAACGAGGCTATACTGTTATTTCGAATTTCCTCCCCCTTACCACAACGACCGCCCTCCGCGAAACGATAGACCGGTTAGCCCCTTCCATCCTCCCCGCAGATATTCCAGACGTTCGACGTGTCTATGATCTTCGTCACCCGCTTTCAGAGCCTATCATGGCGGAGATTATCACCCCCAAACTCATTGCGCTGGCACAAGACACTCTGAGAGTACCGGAGGTTAGCCGCTTGCGCCTGTTGGAGCAGGTTTTGATCCGTACAGACCCAAAGCCTCCCCCCTACAGTTCCACAGGTTGGCATATTGATTGGGCATTCTATCCACGAGAATATTACGCTACCCCCAAACAGACATACTATCACATGGTACACGCCTGTAGCACGGTGGAGGCGGGTGGAGGAGCTTTTACTATTGTGCCGAGATCGCATCATCTCACCTACAAGGCGACCGCGCAATGTGAAACGGACGAGGAGCTGGAAGAGTTCAAAAAGAATCCTGCGGAGTGGGCAGGAGTCAATCTGTCCGAGGGGGTGGAGGTATTGGCGCAAGAGGGTGATCTCATAATTTTTAATCCGATGTGCCTGCACTCTGCCTCTGCAAACTCACGCAAGCAACCTCGTTACGTCTATTTTGCCTCGTTTTTCGATGTTTCGGCGGAGAGGCTGCTTCATAACATGAAGCAAACAAACTATTTGAAGGGATTTCCCGATGACTTGCGGAATGCTCTTCCTGTGGAGTACCGCACTCTTTTGGATTGGTGAGTCTCTAGAGAAGAAGGGAACGAAGTGATGCTATTTTTGGCGAAGCAGAGGGCTTGGGGAGCGTTGGCATTAGGGCTGCTGCTCTTGTCGGGAGGAGGGCAAGCACAGAACAATTGGACGCAAAGGGGAAAAGCTCCTCTGCACTGGAGCGTGGCGCGAGATGAGCATATCGTGTGGCGTACTACCTTGCCGGAGGAGGGACAGAGCGGAATTGTGGTCTCTCACAATCGGCTCTTTCTGACCACCATGAAGCCCCTGCCGAACACCTCTGCATCAAAGCAGGGTCATGACATTGTGGGGTATTGCCTGGACAGCAAAACGGGCAAAATACTCTGGACGGTAGAGCTCCCAGGAACGGAAGATGTGGACTATGCCTATGGATTCAGCGATTCTACTACGCCAAGCCCCTTAACCGATGGGAAATATGTTTGGTTTTATAATGCGAGTGGTTCGGTGGGATGCTGGGACTATGCAGGGAAGCCCGTTTGGCTACGACGCTGGAAACCAACCGAGGGACGCCCTTTCAACAAGCAGTTTGAGCCGATGCTTTACGGCAATTTTATCTTAAATGTGGAGCCACGGGATCAAGGCGACCCTCGGCGTGAAAAAGACCCTTGGAACTATCTGCGTGGGCTGGAGAAGGCAACGGGCAAGACGCTTTGGGTATCCGAGGACGCACTTACACACTACAACACGCCCGTATTGGGAACGCTACCAGATGGAACCCCTGCGGTGCTTCAAGGGCGTGGTGGGTATCACGATGTGCCAGAAGCCCCCATAGGCTTGAGCCTCACCAGTCTTGCTCCCGGTCAGGAAGGGAAGACGCTCTGGCGATTTGAGACGAAAGGCAAAGCACTCCAAACCCAACATTGGGATTCGACATTCGCCTATTGGCTGGATCAGGATTCTTCGACGCATCAGGTACTAGACGCTGTCTCTGGCAAACTCCTGAAGACACAATCCCTGACGGAGCGGGTAGACTACCGCCACTTTGACACCGCCACAAATCGGTATGTCCTCGAACACGATGTCAACCTGAAGCAACTCAAGACCCCCTACACCGTTTTCCCAGCTTGGTTTTGCAATATCGTGGTGGGCGGCTACCATTATTTCCTGTGCTTTACCGACCCTCAAACCCATATGGGACCTCCGTATTGCATAGGGCGAGTGCAGACCGCTACGGGGAAGGTGGAGTATCTGGAACTCCCTGTGCAGGTGATTCGAGAACAGGGGCAAGCGGATAAGACTGTGTGGCACACCCCACAACCCTCCTCAACCGTGAATTCGCGGGGCATCGATGTGGCAGGTGATCCGCGCTCTCGTCGGGACGGTTGGTACTGGTGCTTTTTGGGAAGTCCGACGGCGGTAGGAGGCAAGATATATCTCACGACAATGCTTGGAGTGACGTATGTGATCGACGGCAACGCGAAAACTCTGGACGAAAAGGCTCTGCTCTCTGTAAACGATTTGGGAATGGGAGCATGGAGCCTGAACTCGATCTGCTATGCGGGCGGGCGTCTCTATCATCGTAGCATTAAAGAGGTTGTCTGCATCAAATAGAGAATCTTGTGAAACTCCATTTATGACGCAGAGGGTGGATCAGACTCCCAACTGTAGCAAAACAAAGGTCTCCACATTCGTCGGAGTGTCCCGTAGCAACCTAGTCCATCCAGCAGAATCAACATAGTACTCTGCCCTTCGTCAAGGAGGCGAACAATGCTTAAACTCTAATAGGCGTACCTTAAAGCCATAATCGCACCCCTAATCTTGCTAATGAAACGGAAAAAGTGCAACGAAATGGAGTACCCCATTGACTCGCTTTTTATCGTGGGGTAAAATGTTTGCGAAATAATGCACAAAGTCTCTACCTGTGGGACAGCGAAGCCTCACTTTGGAATGGTCTCTTATGCACGACACGGCAACAGATAGCGCCTCCGCCCCTGTAAAATTTGAACGAGATCGTGGTGTCTATGCCATCGATCTTATTCGTCATTTGGCGCATGCTGTCGTCAAGATAGCTCCCGAAGGCGATCTGCAAGCCTCCTTTCTCCGTGTGCTTCGTATCCTTGCCGACCACGAAATCCCCATTTTTTGTGTAAAGTTCCACCGTTCCGCTATCACCCTCTCCTGTGCCGAAGCCGACGTAGAGTCGGCAGAACGGGCACTGGTAGGTGCAGGAATGAGCGTTGAAATACGCTGTAATCTCTGCCTCGTTGCAGTGCGTGCCGCCGCCATGCGTGATCTTTACGGAGTCATGTCTGGTATTGCCGATGCCCTCAGCGACGCCAAAGCCACTATCTACGCGACAATCGATTCTCACAACTCGGTGCAATGCCTCATTGAAGAGATTCACCTAGACGCCGCACTCCTCTCCCTCCGAAACCGCTTTGACCTTCCTGAGAGCGCAGTGTGTGAGAACATCATGGAGGGGGACGTATGAAAATACTCGTCCAAAAATTTGGAGGAACCTCCGTCGCCACACCAGAGAACCGCCGTCTTGCTGCCTGCAAAGTGATCAAAGCGAGAGAAGCAGGCTATGCCCCTGTTGTTGTTGTTTCGGCAATGGGGCGCACCGGAGACCCTTACGCCACAGACACGCTCATCCAAATCCTAAATAGTGTGGATAAAGATGTGGCCCCCGCAAAGCGCGAGAAGGATATGCTTCTCGCCTGTGGAGAGATCATCTCCGCTGTCGTATTCGCGCAGACCCTCAAGGCACTAGGATGCAAGTCGATTGCCTTAACCGGCGGGCAAGCGGGAATGATCACCGACTCCGAATTCACCGATGCTCGCATTCTTGAGATTCGCACCGAATACTTGCACCAACTAGTGCGAGAGGGCTATGTGCCCGTCATTTGTGGGTTTCAAGGAATAAACGCCCCGGAAAACCCGCACGAATCACATGCAATCACCACTCTCGGGCGAGGAGGGAGCGACACCAGTGCCTCCGCAATTGGAGTTGCCCTCAAAGCACTTGCGGTAGAGATATATACCGACGTTGATGGGGTCAAGACAGCAGACCCGCGTGCGGTCTCTCATGCCAAAACTTTGGACATCTGCACCTATGCGGAGGTGGCAGAACTCGCGCATCAGGGCGCGAAAGTGGTTCACCCACGCGCCGCCGAGATCGCGATGGACCACGATGTGCCGCTCTGGGTAAAATCGACCTTTACCGATGACCTCGGAACCCGCATAGCCCATGCCCATGCCACAGAGGGTACAGGAGACTATGGCGATCTTTTGCGCCGTCGGGTCACAGGTATCGCTAGCACTGGCAGAGTTGCCTACATCCGCCTAGATATTGCAGACTCGTCCCACAAAGCCATTATCGAGCGCGAAGTCTACCGCATGATGGCACAGGCGGGGGTCAATATCTATTTTGTGACCTATAGCCCTACCGCACTCTCCTTTGCCGTTCCCAAAGAACTCTATCCTGTTTCGCGTGATCTTTTGGACGGCATGGTTATCCCCGTAGAGCACCCTGAGCCAGACGCGGATGGCAGAATGGTCACCTACTATATCTTTAAGTATCTAGATGGAACCGATCTCGCCTATCGAGTGCAGAGACCCCTCTTGCGCTCCTTAGAGAAGCACGCCGCCGTCATTGATATTACCGCAAGTGCCATAGAGAACTGCACCATGGTCTCTGTGGTGGCTTCTAGCCATCGACGTGTGCCGGGTGTCATTACCCGAATATTGGAGACACTACACAAAGCCCATATCAACGTCTATCAGATCGCCGATTCTGAAATGTCGGTCTCCTGCCTCATATCAGAGGGGGACGTGAAACGGGCAGTGCAACTCCTGCACGAACAGTTGTTTGACCTTTAACAATTGAACAAAGAGGGGGGAACCCCATGAGCAGACCGGAAGACCAAAAACGCATCGTGTCTGAAGGAGATTCGGAAGAGATCAAAGAGATCACTTTACCCGAACTTTCAGGACTGCCAGAGGTTCCAAAACTGAATCCTGTTTTGCCTCCGCGCCCCTCTAAGGCTCCAGAGCAGAGCAAAACGCAGAGCCAAAACTACGGGAAAGCGGCACTCGCCTCAATGGCAGCAACCTCTTTCATAATGCCCATTATTGTGTTAGCACTTGTGGGCTACTGGATCGATTTGCGCCTCAAGCACTCTACAGATTGGTTTGCAGGAGCGGGTGTGCTCGTGGGGCTTTGTGTGGGAATAACATCGCTCATGCGCCTCTTGCAGCGCCTTTCCGAGGATTAGAGGTCAAGGAATTCGGGAAGCTACGAAATAATTTGAGCGTGGTTGACAGAATAGATTGCAATTTGTGACATAATTAAGCCGACGTTGCACACTGGAAGAAGAATCCTCTCCGTGAAAGAGGCAGTAGAAATGCCAACGCTCGGCGCACCGAAATGGAGCGCACCGCCTTCCTTCATAGAACGCAGGTTGCAGGCTCCGTAGGAAGAGAAAGATTTTGAGACCAACGAGCAACAAACAGCAAGGGCTGATTCGCCGAACAGTGCGGACAGGTCTGCTGACCACCTTAGTAATAACAGTTTTTCTTTTGAGTGGGGGGCATTCGGGTTTGGGAATAAGTTACCTGTGGGGAGCCATGATTTCGCTCTTCAGCCTTGTGAGCCTTACCGTGTTGGTTCCGCGCTTGCTACATCCCAATGCGCCTCAAGCGGCAACTTTTATGCTCTCACTTCTTTTGTTCTTAAAGTTGCCCTTTTATGCTATCGCCCTCTATCTGGCGACCCATACTCAGGGCTTCTCAGTAGCTCTTTTAATTACGGGAGCCGTGTTGATTCCGTTGGTGCTTGCAGTAGAGGCTCTACGCACTGAAGCAAAGCCCGCCATTGCTCAACTGCACCCTTCAGTGGAAACCGATGCCAAATTGAAACGCGCCACCCAAGCACTTCATGCCGAGGTGACAGGGAAGAGAGGTTAGGCAATGCCAAAGACCGAGAATTTGGGAAACGCAAAAGAGAATCTCCTTCGCACCCACATCGTCCTCGCTCAAGGAAACGACGAGAAGCAGGGAGAGCATAAAACGGAAGCCTCTGGTGGAGAAAGCAACCACACCGGTGCCACGCACGCAGGCGAAGGACATAAGGCTCCAAAGCCTGGTGAGATGGCGGACCCTAATCTGCTCTTTACCAACGCCCTCTATATTTTTGCGCTTATGGTGATTTTGGGACTTGTGGCAAAAAGCAAAGCAGAACGCATTCCGCGTGGTTTCCAAAACCTCACAGAATCGATAGCAGAAGGGCTGAACTCCTTTACCGTTGGGATCATAGGTCCCGGTGGAGAGAAGCACACTCCCTTCATTGGCACGCTCTTTCTCTATATCGCCTTTATGAACTATATCGGTCTGATTCCGGGGCTACACTCACCTACCTCGAATATCACGATCACCCTCGCGCTTGGTATCATTGTCTTTGTCTATGTCCAAGTGGAGGGAATTCGTAATAATGGGTTGGGAGGTCACTTCTCCCACTTTTTAGGACCCAAACTGGGAAAATATCCGCTTATGGCTCCCCTGATGCTCCCCATTGAACTTCTTTCCGAACTGTTTCGTCCCTTCACACTGGCGATTCGACTTTTTGGAAATATCTTCGGTGAGGACGTCATTCTGGTGGTTCTTGCGGGACTAGGGATTCAAATGATGGGAAGCCAAGCGGCAGCCTTCATCCCTTTCCAATTTCCCATTATGCTCCTCGCCTGTTTAACCTGTATGGTGCAGGCAATGGTCTTCGTGACCCTCGCCTGTATCTACCTTTCGCTGGTCGCCCCGCACGGTGACCACGATGATCATCACGACAACAGTGGGCATGGTGACCATGCCCATGCAACGGGACACTAAAGCCTTTTAAGGTGGTCTCCCCGTCGGTATTTCACTCTCTTAAAGATGCCCAAACAGAGTTTAGGGCGTGCATTGTCACCCTGAAAGGAAGCAAACAATGATTTACTTTATGGCTCTTGCCCTCGCGGTCGGTCTCGGCGTTCCCATCGCTGTTCTTGGTGCTGGTCTCGGACAGGGACGCGCCGCCGCATCCGCCCTTGAGGCAATGGCACGACAACCAGAGCTTCTTCCCAAGTTGCAGACCGCGATGATTCTCTCGCTCGTCTTCATCGAGTCGCTCGTTATTCTCTCCCTGCTCGTCTTCCTCTTGCTCAATGGCAAGATACCTGACACCGCCGAGATTCTCAAGGCGATTGCAGCCGGAGCCAAGTAGGCTTCTCGTCGGCTTTTGTCCCCTGTCGAAATCAGGCTCTTGCTTCCACTCCTGCCCCTCGCCATAGCTGGCGGGGGAGGAGGCGAAAGCAGGAACAATCGGTAGTGTGGACGTTTGTAAATTGAGGTAGACCACCGAAATGCTGGATGCCATTATCAAGAGTTTGCGCTTCGATGCAACCATCTTTCTGATGCAGTTGATCATGTTTCTCGTTCTTTGGGTGATCATGACCAACATCTATTGGAAGCCCGTTCTAGGGCGTATTGGAGCGCGACAACATGCCATTGAAGAGGCACACGACCGTGTGGAGGCAACTCGCCAAGACATGGAGCAACTGCGTGCCGACTATCAAGCACGCATTATTGAGATCGAGTCAGAAGCACGCACTCGCATTCAAAGTGCTATCAAAGAGGCTCAAACCGAACGGGAACGAGCCATCACCGAAGCCCGTGCCGATGCCGATGCTACCCTGAAACGAGGGGTTGCAAATCTGGAAACCGAGAAAAACGAAGCACTCGTCTCTCTCCGCGATCAGATTTCAAGTCTCGCTTTAGATGTCTCGCTAAAGGCTTTGGGGAGTGCCGCAGACGTGGAAGCACTCCGACCCTTTGTACAACAAAGAGTGCATGGCGGTGATCCTGCGCGTAACTAGGTAACGGCTTTTTGTCGCTTACCCCTTTTCAAGAGAGACCCTCAACCCTTGTTTAGAGAGGGAGAGAATATCGTGTTTACTGCACTTGCAGAGATTACATTCAATCCGTTTGCCATAGAATTTCCCGACTCGCTCAAAGCGCAGATTATCGGAATTATTCTGCTGTTTGCGCTCTTCTGGTGGAAGGTGAAGCCCGGGCTAGGCGCAATGCTGGGGACTCGTACCACGCGTATCGAAGAGGCACAACTACAGGTTGATACCGCTCTTTCCGAGACGCAACGCCTGCACGACGACTATGCCGCACGCCTCAAAGGGATCGAGCGGGAAGCCCGTGCCAGAATAGACGAGGCTGTACAAGAGGCGGAAATAGTGCGAGGCGAAATCATCTCCGAAGCACAAGTCACCGCTATACAAATACGACGCCGTGCAGAGGAAGAACTCTCCCGTGAGCAGACTCGCCAACGCATACTACTACAGCGTCTTCTTGTACAACAGACCCTCGATGCCGCAGAGTACTCTGTGACAGCATTCGCAGGAGAGAAAGTGCAAAGACAGCTGATACAAGATTTTGTGACACAGGTGGCGCAATCTAGCCCTGATGGCACAGGAAAGGGAGCCTAGTCCATGGCATCTAAAGATATTCGTGCCGCAAAACGCTATGCGACTGCCCTCTTTCACGCTGCTGTGCATGCAGATAACCTCACGAAGGTGGAGACAGACCTGAGCAATCTTCTCAAGTGGATGCAGGAAAGCCCCGTCCTTCGGCAGTATTGGGAAAGCCCTCTCGTCCCTTCTGGGCGCAAAAGGGAACAAATCAAGACGGTGCTGGGCGATTCTGTAGAAGACCTAACCCTCTCCTTCCTTCGCCTTTTGATCGACAAACGCCGGGAAGATATTCTCGATGCCGTCGATTTTGAGCTACGCCAACACGCGGATACTTCCCGTCACATTATCCGCGCTGAAGCAACCTTTGCTCTTGCTCCCACCGACGCCGAAAAGCAGAGCCTCATTAAAAGCCTTGCTCAACGCACAGGCGAGAATGTGGAACTAACGGTAAGCGTAGACGCAAACATCTTGGGTGGAGTGGTCGTTCGCCTACACGACACGATTATTGATGGAAGCGTTCGCGGAACACTAGAGCGTGTTCGTGAACAACTCCTACACGAAGCCTGATCTCCCTCCATAACAGAGGCAATACTTTTGGAGGAGAGAGGAAGAGTCTTTTGAGGAAGTACTATCAAATCCTAGGGTGCGTCACCCTTTGCATTACCCTTCTCACAATGGGGGTAGTCGCGCAAAAGACGCCTCCACCTACGGCTTTGGACTACTATCCGCTCAAACAGGGGAATAGCTGGACGCTGAATCTCACCATTCCGGGTGTGCATTCGGGTGAGATAACACATGGCGTCATCACCATGACGGTAAGCAAAGTTGCCAAAGTGGGAGCCTTTACTGTCGCTTCTCTGGAGATTCGACGTGATGGCAAACTCCAACAGACAGAGCAATACCGAATTACACCGACCGAGATAGTGCGCATTGCCGCCGGATGGAACGCTGAGGAGAAGATGATACCTCCCATTCCCATTGTCCAACTTCCCATGAAGCCAGAGCAGACTTGGAAGTGGCAGGGCAAGGTGCAAACAAAGGTCGGAACCACAAATGCAGAGGCTACTTTTAGCGTGCTTGAGCCAGAGGACTTGCCTGTCCCTGCGGGGACGTTCCGCGCCACACAAATACATGCCGAAATGGTCTTAAAGCCCGTTCAAAAGGGTAAAGTGCAACCGAAATCGATGCCCCTCGATTACTGGTTCGTTCCGGGAGTGGGGCTCGTTCAACAGAAGTTACAGTTGCCGCTAGGAATTCTCCTCGCACAACTTAAGACCTCTACGCTCAAAAAATAAGCATTCATATATCGTAGAGTGAGGCTTTGCTTTGCTCTTTGGGGGATCAACCTCCCTACCTGAAGGAGTCTGATACAAAAATGGCTATTCGACCGGAAGAGATAACCTCTATTCTGGAGCGTGAGCTTCAGTCCTATACCCGTGAGCTAACCGAGGAGGGGGTAGGAACGGTGTTGCAGGTCGGCGACGGTATCGCCCGCGTCTATGGTCTGCGCGAGTGTATGGTTTCTGAACTACTCGAGTTCTTGGACGACAAAGGCAACCCCATTGTGGATCGCAATGGAGCCGTCATTCGTGCCATCGCCCTGAACCTCGAAGAGGACAACGTGGGCGCTATTATTCTAGGTCCCGATACGCAAATTCGCGAAGGCACGACAGCTAAACGCACCGGACGTATCATCGAGATTCCTGTGGGGGAAGCGATGCTAGGGCGCGTTATCAGTGCCGTCGGAGACCCCTTAGACGGCAAAGGTCCTATCGTTACGCAGGACTTCTCATTTATCGAGAACCGTGCTCCTGGCGTTGTGGATCGACAACCCGTCAAAGAGCCTCTACATACAGGTATCAAAGCGGTGGATGCACTGGTTCCCATCGGACGCGGACAACGCGAACTGATTATTGGTGACCGTGGTACGGGAAAGACCGCTATCGCACTCGATACCATCATTAGCCAAAAGGGTGGCGACGTTATCTGTATCTACGTTGCCATTGGACAAAAATCGTCTACCGTCAACAACGTTCGCATCGCCTTGGAAGAGGCGGGCGCAATGGATTATACGATTATCGTCTCGGCAAGTGCTGCCGACCCTGCACCTATGCAGTATATCGCTCCTTACGCTGGTTGTACTATCGGCGAGTATTTCCGTGATAAGGGACAACATGCGCTTGTTGTGTATGATGATCTCTCGAAGCACGCCGTCGCTTATCGCCAAGTCTCTCTGCTTCTTCGTCGCCCTCCAGGACGCGAAGCATACCCCGGAGATGTTTTCTACCTTCACAGTCGCTTGCTAGAGCGCGCCGCGAAAGTCCGTGAGGACTATATCATCGTCGATAAGACCGCCGATGGTGGAACCAAAAAGGGCGTGAATGGCGAGGTGTACGATGGTGGTGATGGTCCCAAGCACGCCAAACAGGTTCTTGCAACTCTTTCCAATGCAGATAGCCTTGAGGTTCGCAAGATACCCGGAACGGGTGGTAGCCTAACCGCTCTCCCTATCATTGAAACACTGGCATCCGACGTCTCTGCCTATATTCCTACCAACGTTATCTCGATTACGGACGGGCAAATATTCCTTGAGCCAGAACTCTTCAACTCCGGTATTCGCCCTGCTATCAACGTTGGTATTTCGGTCTCTCGCGTAGGACGTGCCGCGATGACAAGTGCTATGAAGGGAAAGAATGTGGCAGGACAGCTTCGTCTTGACCTCGCGCAGTATCGCGAAGTTCAGGCGTTTGCCCAGTTTGCCTCCGACCTTGATAAAGCAACCCGTGACCAGTTGGAGCGAGGTTCGCGCCTCGTTGAGGTATTGAAACAACCACAATTCCGCCCCATGCCCCTTGAACAACAGGTTCCCATCATCTATGCGGGCGTAGGTGGCTACTTAGACAGCTTGAATAGGGACGACATTCGGAAGTTTGAAGAAGCCTTCCATCCTTACATGGCGGAAAACTATCCCGATGTCATTGAGAAGATTCGCCGTACCAAAGACATCGATAAAGAGACGGAAGAGGCTCTCAAGAAGGCTATCCAAAGCTTCGTGACCAAGTTCTCTGCCTAATCTGCTCGAAGGTGCTGATACTGCACCTTCTTCCGAACCACCCCTCTTCCAGATTTTTGGGGGAGGGGCTTCTGCTAAAATTGTGGGAGCGTTCTACCTAGCAAGAGGAGATTGGCGCGATGAGTGATACTAGAGAAGACCCAAAACAGATTATCACGGAAGCCATGCAAGAGGTTCGCGCCGCCATGGGGCAGTTGCGAGAGAGCGTGGTAATGCTCGTCATGCGACGCAACCGGCTGAATGACGAAGCGAAACGTGTGGAACGGATTCTTGCCGATCTCCACGATAAGGCACGACAAGCGGAAGAGCAACACCGAGAACAACTTGCCAGCGAACTACGCAATGAACTGACCTCGCGTGAAGCGGAGCTAGGGCGATTGCGCCAGCAACTAATCGAAGCAGAGGTCGAAGCCGAATCGGCAAAATCACGTCTGCCCGAAGAAGAAGCACGCCTTGCACAGCAACTCAGCGACCTGCAAGGAAAACTGGTTCGCCTCACAAGTGCGCGGATCGCGGACAGTGCCTTCGGGGAAGATTCTCTGAATCGTGCCGAAGACAAATTGCGTACTCTGCAAAACGAGAGCCTTGCACGCCAACAGCTAGCAGGCGCAAATATCAATACTTTTCGAGTACCCTCTTACGATGAGCGTGCAGAACAGCAATTGCAAGCACTCGAAGAGCGATTGGGTATCTCTGCTCCCCCACCCACTGTACCAGAGCCTGTTACTCCCTCTCAAGCCGACTTTTTGGAGTTTGAAGCCTCTTCAGAGGAGACTTCTCCTACAGCCGAAACGGAAGCCGTTCCTGAACCTGAAGCGGTAGAAACCTCGCTTGTGGAAGAAGTGGAGACCTCTCCTCAATCTGACACGGCAGACCCTGTGATGGAAGAGGCATTCCCCACGGAGAGTCCTGCAGAAGAGGCAGAGATGCCGTCGGTGATAGCAGAGCCAATCACAGAAGCATTAGAAGCAGAAGAGTTAGAACCTGTCAGCGAAACACCAGAGGCGAGCTTAGAAGAGCTAGAGCCTATCGCGGAAGAGGTACCTGTTCCAGAAGCCTCCGCAACTTCCGATACGTTTGCCTCCGTAGTCACTTCAGAGCCAGAGTTCGCTCCTGAACCGGAAACAGAACTAGAGTCTGAACCACAGTTGCAAGAAGAGGCAGAACCACTGGATACAGAGGACGAAGCAATCCTTGATAGTGCCTGGGCAAGCTTACCTGAAACAGAACCTGAACTCGAGTCCGAACCGCTACTTGCCTCCGAAACAGAGGTCGCGGAAGAGACAGAGGAAGCCGCTGAACCTGAAGCTGTTGAAGAGGTTGCAGAGGTTATTAAGCCAGAGATTGTAGCAGTAGCAGAGGAAGTCCTTGCGCCTGAAACTGTAGTGCTTGAAGAGGTTGTTGTGGAGACAGTGGAACCGGAACCAGTACCCCACTTTGAAATTCTCATTCAAACTAAAGGAGAGTCCGCACCGATGGACCCAGATCGCCGTATTCGTGTTGCTGGAATTGGTACGGGTAACATTTTCAAGGGGGCACACTTGCCTGCCTATCCTGAAATCGCAGGGGCGCAAATGGTTGCCTTCTGTGACCCAGACCCAAAAGCACTAAAACTCGCGCAGGAGCGATTCGCGAACCTGACTGCCGCCAAAATCGAGAAGCTGAAGGACAACAAAGACTACGAAGGCGTAGACCGGCTCAACCGTGACTTGGACGAACTGAAGTGCTACGAAGATATTCAGCAGATCATTGATGAGGTGAAGCCAGAACTCGTCGATATATGCACCCAACCGGTTCTGCATGCCCCTCTTTCCATTCGGGCTTTGGAGGCGGGACTCAACGTCATGTGCGAAAAGCCTATTGCGCGAAGCTGGCTAGAGACCATGCGCTTGAAAGAGGCTGTCGCAAAATCGGGCAAAATCTATCAGCACAATGAGAACTGGCTTTTTGACAAAGACTACTACACCGTCAAGAAGTTGATCGATGCGGGCGCGATTGGCGAACTCTTGCTGATGTTCATTGCCACGGCACACGGAGGTCCCGAAGGCGCACCCAAATTCTGGAACTCAGACTTTGGTGGCGGTGGGGCGTTGCTAGACAACGGCATTCACGCAATTGGTGCCTCTTGGTACTTAAGTGGTTTGGAGAAGAAGCCGACGGTTGTGAAGGCGGCGGCTCCCTTTGGAATGACCACACGTATGCCGAACCGTATTGTGGGAGGACGCTTCCAACGTGTGACAGTAGACGATGACGCGCATATCCTGATTCGTTTTGAAGACCCCAATACCGCCGCGTGGACGACTGCCCATGTGGAAGGCTCTTGGAGCCACCGAGATTCGCCCGATACCTGCTTTATCGGCACTACAGGCAAGATTGTCTTTGAGAACCTAGACAACCGAACGTATGCGGTGGTCTACGATGCGTATGAGAACGAGGCACGCCGTATTGAGACCAGTGGTCCCACATGGCAGCCCTGGATTTCCTCGTTCTATGGTGAGATTTTGAATATGGTCGAGTGCGTGCGTGCCGGAGTGCCTTCCATTATGGGGGCAGATTTCGGAGCCGAGTGTTCTGCGGTGGTGGGAGCTGCTTACCTCTCTCAAAAGAGTGGGAAGAGAGCCATTACAGTGGAAGAGTATAAGCGGTTTGCGCTCGGTATCGCAGCACAGTACCCAGATGATCCAAAGGCAGCCGACAATGCCCTCATCGATTCACAATTGGCGGCAGTGCGTGGCTAACCGTAAGGGAGTTTAGAACGTTATGGCAACTATTCGACAGATACGCCAACGTATCAAGGTCGCAAAAAGTATTCAGCAGATCACCAAAGCCATGAAGATGGTGGCGGCAGCACGTCTTAAGCGAGCGCAAGACCGCGTTCAAGCGGCGCGCCCCTACTCGAAGACGATGCGGGAGATGATGACGAGTTTGGCGACGGCGGTAGGAGGGCAGATTGAACACCCTTTGCTCCGCTCTCGTGCTCCCCGTAATATCGGCTTTCTGATCATCACATCGGATCGAGGACTCGCTGGTTCCTACAACTCGCAAATGCTCCGACGCGCTTCCGAGGTGCTTCGAGGGTATGATGCGAATCGCGTCCAACTCTATTGTGTGGGACGCAAAGGGATTCAGTTCTTCAAAAGACGCGGCTTCAACGTGGTAGAAGAGTTTCATATCAACAATACGGCGGTCGCTTTCGCCGAGGCACAAAATATCACGAAAGTGGTTCGAGATGCCTTTGAGAGCGAAGAGATCGATCAGCTGATCATGCTCTACACCCGCTTCTTCTCACCCATTAACCAGAAGGCAGAGGATGTACTGCTCCTCCCCATCCAGACTCCCGACACGGAAGAGGTCTCTGGTGGTCAGAGCGAGGACTATATCTTTGAGCCTGCTGCCGATGAGTTACTTCAGTCACTGCTTCCTCGCTATCTTGAGGGACAGGTCTATCAGGCTCTACTGGAATCGGTTGCCAGTGAGCATGGCGCACGTATGACCTCCATGACGAACGCTACTGAGAACGCAGGCAAAATGATCTCTAGTCTGACTCTTCAGATGAACCGAGCGCGTCAGGCGGGTATTACGCGTGAAATCTCCGAGATCGTGGGTGGTGCGGAGGCTCTCAAGGGGTAAAACTCTACGCCTCGATGTCGAGTTTTGTAGGCAAGAGGGACGGCGAAAGCCGCCCCTCTTCTTGTTTGGTTCCCTTTTATACCAAAGAATAATGCTACCAAAGCAGGGAATCTCCTCTCACCAAAATACAACAGGACAGGGTATATTATTAACATTCAGAGGGTAGGAAATTCAAAATATGGCACTCACTATCGAATTGTCAACTGAAGAAGAGGCACGCCTGAATAGAGACGCCACCAAGAGAGGCTTGCAAGCCTCTGAATACCTGCGTCTGCTATGGCTTGCAGAAACCCTTATCGAGCGTGATGCGGAGGGTTGCCCACGTATTGCTGGCACGAAAACACGAGTCGCTCAAATCGCCATCGCGCAAGAGGTTCACGGCAATACTCCTCAGCAAATCGTCTCCTCCGCCTACCCTCACCTTTCTCTGGATCAGGTATTAGCAGCTCTTGCGTTTTACGATTCTCATAAGTTGGAAGTTCTGGCAGGGATAGAGGCAGAAGAACGCCTGTTCATTGAATTGAGAGCGAAATCAGGGCAAACTACTAGAGAGGAACTCCTAAAACGCCTGCATCAGAAGCAGGCTTCATGAACCAGTTCTACGCAGATATAAATCTGCATGGTGATATTGTCACAGGCTTGCGGAGACGTGGTATTGATGTCCTAACGGCTCAAGAGGACAATGCAGATGCAGTGCCTGACACGGTACTTTTGGAGCGTGCGACAGCCCTAGGGCGTATCCTTGTGACCTACGATAAAGACTTTCTTACGATTGGAACCGCTTTTCAAGCAGAAGGCATCTCCTTTTCAGGCATCGTTTGGATATCTTCGAGAACGGCTTTGCAAGTATGCATTGATGATCTTAAACTCTTGGCTTTGGTAGAGCTACCAGAACGTCTCGCAAATCAAATCTGCTATATTCCCCTTTCTGCGTAGCCTACCGAATTGTTTTACGCGGTTAAGATGATCTCTCGTCTGACTCTTCAGATGAACCGAGCGCGTCAGGCGGGTATTACGCGCGAAATCTCCGAGATTGTGGGTGGTGCGGAGGCTCTCAAGGGGTAAAACTCTACGCTTCGATTTCGAGTTTTGTAGGGACGAGGGACGGCTTTCGCCGTCCCTCGTTTGTTTGCTCCGCTCACCCTTGTAAAGAGTTTGTCCTAGTGGGGCTTTGTGTGCTTTTTGCCTCGATTCAAGCGTGCCTCTAACTGCCTCAAGTCAATAGTGAGTAACATGTCACCACTCGGGTCAGCTAGTCTTGCCCGAAGCCCTTTTCTGCTTTCGCCGAAGTAGCGTCCCTTCGTTAGGAGAGTGCAGGGCTTTCGCAACTTCATGTCGCCAGTGATCGCACCATGAATTGCATCATCCAGGCTATAGAACCGATTCCACTTGCGACTATAGAAAAAAATGGGATTACACCAAGGACCGTGACCACCAGAGCTTTCGACCAAATAAACAAAGAAACGGGAATCTGCTGTCCAGCCGCACTTGGTGACGGTATATCCCTGTCCTCTATCGTAACGATAACTCTTGCCGGCTTTGAGAGAGCCCCCTGCACGCCGGATTTCGATGCGGCTTGGCGACAAGCCATAAGAGGATGCTTGTTTTAAGGAAACAATCTTCGCAATGAGAGAACGATTAGGAGAACGGTGTACCTCTCCCCTAGATACTGTCGGCGCGGTGAGAGCAGCCATGCAAGGATTGGCAATATGTCCCCAAATGAGAGTAAGCATCGTACATAGGAAGCACGTTAAAGACCGCGTAGGCATTGAGATTTCCCTTTCCTTCATAGGATGCAATTCCACACTGCAACTATGCCGACAGTTTCTGCTTGTTCAGAGTGAGAAGCAAGAGAGCCATGGTCAAACAGATAATGGGTATGACGATGAGTGCACCCCGCCAGTCGAGAGGAGTATCTGCAAGAACGCCCACACCCCAAGGAACCAACGCTCCCCCAAGCCCTCCTGCCGCTATAATACCCCCGAAAGCGGTTCCCGCTATTTTCGAATAACGCTCCCCTGCCTCTGCCATAATCAGCCCAAAGATGCCAGAGAAACATAACCCTGTGCCGAAGACCCACACCATGACCATAATTGGGTTGAGACTCGTTAAAGTCAACAATGAGCAGATCGCGCCTCCAAACGAGAGAGCGACGATCAATCGTATCAGCGAAAAACGAGGCAGAATCACGCTGACGACAGCACGCCCTAGCGTCATAGCCAACCAGAAAAGCGTCACCACTAATCCTGACCACCTTGCCCCATCGGGGAGGCGTTTGAGAAAGTAGGTCGGCATCCACGAAAAGAAACCCGTCTCTGCACCCACATAAAGGGCTTGTGCGAGGCAGAGGAAACCAAATGCCCGCTGTTTGAGGAGAGGAATGAGCGCCGAAATATGGAGCGTCTCCTCTCCCGACTTTTGGCTTGGGAAGCGTTGGAAGAGCATAAACACAAACATCACGAGATTGAGCAAACCCATCACCACATACAGGCTACGCCAAGTCGTTCCATGCGTAAGTAGTGTATGCGCCATAGTGGGGCTCACGGTTGCGCCAGCCCCGAAAGCGATCTGAATAGCATTGAGGATGACAGCACGTTTTTCTGGGTAGATGTCTGAGGCGAGGGCACTCGCAACCGTCTCCATAGCACAACTAGCCCCGCCAATCAGCCCCGTTGCCAGCAGAGCCACTCCAAAGGTAGGCGCATTTCCAAAAAGGCACATCCCCAAGGCAAAGAGTATTGTATTTAGCAGGAGAACCGTTTTGCGCCCCCAGAGATCGGAGAGATAGCCACATAACAGGACGCCCACAATGGCTCCAATGAAGTTTGCGGGAAAAAGCCGCCCCTCGACACTAGAGCCTAGCCCAAACGAAACGCCCACATAGGGCAAAAGCACCCCAATTGCGCCAAAGTAGACGGCATAGAGAAACATAATCACACAACAAGTTACTACCAATGATCCCCGTTTGATCATACCGCAATGTTCAATACCGTATGCATCAGTAAAGCTCTCCTTTCACCTTATGAAACTAAAACGAACATCTCCGAGAGCCTACTCCCGCTAGCTTTCTATTCTCAGAATAGAGGTTGACAAATCGACTTAGAAAGCGGATACTACATTTTAGCATACCCGTTTTTTGCCTGGTAACTGCCGGCAAAGCAGACAGCGTAAGAGTTCACAGTTGTGGGAGTGGAATTTAGGCAGAGTGAGGCAAGGAACTTTTCTGCGCCTGTGTCAGCATCTTCAAGCACTCCTCCAAACACTCCTCACCGCGTAAATGCCAAGTTGCAAATAGACTGGAAAGAACCGCCATC